>JASFYZ010000423.1:0-4772 GCA_045046665.1 Desulfobacterium sp. | reverse complement strand
GAAACCATCAATGAAGCCGTTAATGTACGAACGGCCATGCGCCACCTTTTCCTCACGGATGCCACGATGACCTCCAGTGTTAAAAAAGGCAAAGACACCGAAGGTATCAAATATCGGGATTACTTTGAGTGGGCTGAGGCAGGATCAAAAGCCCCGTCCCACCGCATTCTGGCCATGCTCCGGGGGGAAAAGGAAGGGGTCCTCACCCTTCATGCCCTGCCCCGGGAAGAAAATGCCCTGAAAATACTGGAAAAACATTTTCTAAATCCCACCATTCCCTCTGCCGGGCAGATGAAACTTGCCATGGAGGACAGTTATAAACGACTGCTGGGAAAGGCCATGGAAAATGAGACCCTGAAGGTGTTAAAACAGCGGGCCGATGACATTGCCATCAAGGTGTTTGCGGAAAATTTTAAACATCTGCTGCTCTCTTCTCCCCTGGGTCAAAAGGCGGTACTGGCCATTGATCCCGGATTCAGGAGCGGGTGTAAAATGGTGTGCCTGGACCGGCAGGGGAACCTGCTTGACCACACGGTGATCTTTCCATTGGGATCAGGAGCCACAAAGGCGGGCCAGACCATCCAGGAGTGGATTAAAACCCATGGCGTTGAAGCCATTGCCATTGGCAATGGAACCGCTGGGCGGGAAACAGAGGCCTTTGTCTCCGCCCTGGATCTTCCCCGGACCATCCCTGTGGTTCTGGTGGATGAGAGTGGGGCCTCCATTTACTCGGCATCCCCCATTGCAAGGGAGGAGTTCCCCGACCATGATCTTACGGTGCGGGGCTCGGTGTCCATTGGCCGGCGACTCATGGACCCCCTGGCGGAATTGGTAAAGCTGGACCCCCGATCCATTGGCGTGGGACAGTATCAGCATGATGTGGATCAAAAACTATTGAACCAATGCTTGGACGATGTGGTGATCAACACCGTGAACCAGGTGGGGGTGGATCTAAACACCGCCAGTGCTGAGCTTTTAAGCCGGGTGGCAGGGCTGAACAAAACCATCGCGGTAAATATTGTAAAACACCGTAAAGAAAATGGCCCGTTCAAAACCCGAAAACAACTGTTAAAGGTACCACGACTGGGTCCCCGGGCCTTTGAACAATCCGCCGGTTTTTTAAGGATTCCCCGGGGTAAAAACCCCCTGGATGCCAGTGGTATTCATCCGGAATCCTATAAAATCGTGGAAAGAATGGCTGCTGATCTGGGGGAAACGGTGCAGAAACTTGTGGGCAACGACGACCTTGTGGCATCCATGAATTTAAAAAAATATATGAACAATGACATGGGCATGCCCACCCTTAAGGATATTGCCAAAGAGCTGGTGCGACCGGGCCGGGACCCCAGAAAACAATTTATCCCCTTTGCATTTTCCGAGGATATTCATGAAATCAAAGACCTTGTTCCAGGCATGAAAGTCCCGGGCATCATCACTAATGTCACGGCCTTTGGTGCCTTTGTGGACATTGGGGTGCACCAGGACGGTCTGGTCCATGTGTCCCAGATGGCAGATCGATTTGTGAAAAACCCAGCGGATATTGTCAGCGTACACCAGAAGGTGAGGGTCACCATCATGGAGGTGGATATCCCCCGCAAACGGATATCCCTGTCCCTTAAATTCTGAATAGAAAAATGGTGTCAGGCTTGGCTTATGGGCGTTATTAATGCCTGATCCATGTACTTCCAGGAATCATCCCAGAAGCCAAGATTGACTGACACCGTTCCAATTCTTTCCAATTGATTTATCAACATGAATGACAGTAACCACCTGCCACAACTAAAGTTAGAACTTTCATAATTCCAGAACTTTAGATGGAGTTTCATATAAAAAAATTTCTGACATGATTATAGACGACACCATAGACACCTATATGAAGCATCTGGATCTGGAACGGGGTCTGGCTGACAACACCCTGGAATCCTATGCTGCAGACCTGTCCCAATTTGCCGTTTTTCTGGCAAAGAATCTGATCATAAAAGTCCAGCACATTGATACCACCGTGCTCCTGGCCTGGATCGTGGATCTTAAAAAAGCAGGATTGTCCGCCCCGTCCCGGGCACGGCATCTAATATCGGTACGGGGCTTTTTCAAATTTCTCATCCGGGAAAACAGCATCACCGTCAACCCCACAGACCAAATGAATCTTCCAAAAACCGGCAGACAACTCCCCCATATCCTGGGCTTTGACCAAGTTAAAACACTGCTGGAACTGCCGGATCTTACAAAACCCCGGGAGCTTCGCAATGCTGCCATGCTGGAAATTCTCTATGGAGCAGGCCTCAGGGTCTCCGAACTCATCAACATGAAAGTGCAGGACATTAATTTTAATGCCTGTTTTGTCAAGGTGTTTGGAAAAGGCTCCCGGGAGCGGGTGGTTCCCATTGGCTCCCATGCCAGGGAAAGATCCCTGGACTGGCTGGAACGGGGGCGGCCCCACCTTTTGAAAAACCTGACCAGCCGATACCTTTTTGTGGCAAGGGCAGGAAAACCCATGACCCGCCAGGGATTTTGGAAAATCATTAAAAAATATGCCCGCCTTGCAGAGATTCCCACCAATGTGTACCCCCACACCTTCCGCCATGCCTTTGCCACCCATCTGCTTGAAGGCGGAGCCGATCTTAGATCCGTCCAGACCATGCTGGGTCACTCGGACATCTCCACCACCCAAATTTATACTCATGTGTCCAGTACCTACCTCACTGAAATGCATCAAAAATTCCATCCCCGGGGTTAATTTTCATATAAAACCGCCACAGACGGCCTACATCCTGACTTTGGTCCGTCCACAACAAAGATTGAAAATCCATCTTGGTTTACCCACAACATGGGGCAGAAATAGATTCTGCCCCCTACGTTCTTAAACCTTGTATTTCACCTTGGTTTACCCACAACAAAGGTTGAAATCCGTCAGGTTTACCGGAATTTTCTTATATTGATTAACACCGCCAACCATGGTATTTTATTTACTTTTATTCAAATCACATCAAACACGCCCCCCCGTACCCTTTCGTCCTTCCCTCTGTGAAGCGCAAGTCCGAAAGTTGAGGTAGGTAATAAGAGAGAGATGCCCATGAAACATGAAACCCCTTCCGTCCGGGGATGGTGGACACCGGAAAATCAAGCACCCGTTAAAGGAAACCACGGTATAACACAGGCCCTCATGAACCTTGAGGAACCCATCTACATCGTTGACATCCATGGGACCCCTGGTGGTGCCCAGGGGGGGTGTGCTATTCTGGGAAATCCCGCCTTTACCTCCAAAAAATTTGAGCATGATCCTGCCAATGGGTTTCCCATAAAGGCCTCAGCCCCGGCCCTTTCCATGGAACAATTGGGAGACCCGGCCTTTAAACAGCGCCATGGCCTTCAATATCCTTACATCGCCGGTGCCATGGCCAACGGCATCACCTCTGTTGAGATGGTGGAAGCCATGGCCCACCATGGCATGATGGGATTTCTGGGAGCCGGAGGCCTCTCCATCCCCCAGGTGGAAGCGGCGGTAAAGCAGTTAAACCACTCCCTTGGGGATCTCCCCTTTGGCTGCAATCTCATCCACTCCCATGGGGACCCGGAGATGGAGATGGCCACAGTAAATCTTTATTTAAGGCACGGGGTCCGTTGCATCAGTGCGGCGGCCTTCATGCGCATCACCCTGCCCCTGGTCTATTATCGGGTCAAGGGAATTCACCGGGAGGATTCAGGCCGCATCAACACCCCCAATCGAGTAGTTGCAAAGGTCTCCCGCATTGAAGTGGCCCGGCAGTTTTTTTCTCCCCCCCCGGAAAAAATAATCCAGACACTTTTGGATCAGGGGCTTATCACAGCCCAGGAGGCCACTTTATCTCAACAGATTCCCATGGCCCAGGATCTCACCGCAGAAGCCGACTCCGGTGGACACACGGACAATCGTCCGGCCATCGCCCTGTTTCCCACCATGATTTCATTGAGGGATGAGTTTAACCAGCGCTTTCAATACCAGTCCCCCCTGTGTGTGGGATTTGCAGGGGGCATCTCCACACCGGAGTCCGCCGCAGCAGCTTTCCAGATGGGGGCCGCTTATATCCTCACCGGCTCCATCAATCAATCCTGCACGGAATCAGGCACATCCAGTGAAGTAAAGGCATTGCTGGCCCAGGCCCAACAGGCAGACGTTGCCATGGCACCAGCGGCGGACATGTTTGAAATCGGTGCCCGGGTCCAGGTGTTGAAACGGGGAACCATGTTTTCTGTGAGAGCAGAAAAACTTTACAGCATTTACAAAACCTATCCCTCCTTTGATGTGGTACCCCCGGCCCTGCAACGGGAGGTTGAGGAAAAAATGTTAAGAGCAAGCTTTGATGACACCTGGCAGACCACCCGAGAATTTTTTATCCAGCGCAATATCCAGGAGGTCCACCGGGCAGAAAAAGATCCCCGGCACAAAATGGCCCTGGTGTTTCGCTCTTATCTGGGGCAATCCTCCCGCTGGTCCATCACAGGGGATGCAGAAAGAAAGATGGACTACCAGATCTGGTGTGGTCCTGCCATGGGCGCTTTTAATCAATGGGTCAAGGGCAGCTTTTTGGAAAACTGTGAAAACCGCCACGTGGTGGACATTGCCTTGAACCTGCTCTTTGGTGCCTGTGTGTGTACCCGGGCAGCATGGCTTAAAACCCAGTGCTATGATCTTCCGGTGGATGCCTCCCGCTTCTGCCCCATGGACAGACCCAGCTTACTTTCCATCAACAGTGCAATGTAAAAATTTTGTGAAATTTAATGCTGTTGCTGCA
>JASFYZ010000422.1:0-12779 GCA_045046665.1 Desulfobacterium sp. | reverse complement strand
CCGGGGATGGTGCCGTGGGCTTTAAGGTCGGCGGCCAGTTTTTCTGGGTCCACATTGTATGCAACTCGACGGTCATCGGATACAAAATTCTGGGTGTATCCCCCCTGGCTGCGACTTGCCAGGGGGGAGTCAATGGTAGCCTCTCCCAATGTCTGGATGTGGGTGGTGATATCCGTTGTTTTCATGATGTGTCTCCTTTCCTTTGGGGGGTAAAAATTTGCCAGGGCGCATTCCCATTTTCCCGGTATCATCATACCATCCGATAAATCTGATTTTCAGGCAAACGGGGTCAGGCTTACAACCCCTTATTTTGAAAAGTTAAACGCACCTTTGCCAAGGATGTCATGGAGATGTAAAATGCCCACCACCTGGCTTTTTGCATCGGTGACCGGCAAAATGGTGATCTGGCGTTTTTCCATGATATTCAAGGCCTGGTAAAGGGGGGCATCTGCGGTAATTACACAGGGATTCCGAATCATCACCTCTTTTGTGCAGCGCTTGGTGAATGTGTCGGGTGACATGGCAATCAAATGCCGGATATCTCCGTCGGTGAGGATGCCTTCCAGGCCCTTTTCTTTATTGAGTACAAACACGGCACCCAGGCGAAATTTATCCATCTGTGCCACGGCCTGGGTCAGGGGGGCCTCTGGTGCCACCCAGGGAATTTCCTGTCTTTTGTACATGATCTCCCCCACGGGAAATGAGAGGCGCTTGCCCAATGCCCCGCCGGGGTGGGATCGTTTAAAGTCACTTTTCTGGAACTGTTTTTTGTGGATGAGTACCACGGCCAGGGCATCGCCCATGGCCAGTTGGGCTGTGGTGCTGCAGGTGGGGGCAAGGTCCAGGGGGCAGGCCTCTTTTTCCACGCCGGTGTCAATGACCATACTGCAGAAATTCGCCATGGTGGAATTTGGATTACCTGTGAAGGCAATCATGATACACCCCAGTTCCTTGATAGAGGGAAGTAGCCGGTTCAGCTCTCCGGTCTCCCCGGAATTGGAAATGGCAATGAACACATCTTTTTGTGATACCATGCCAAGGTCTCCGTGCATGGCCTCCACGGGATGGAGGAACATGGCGTTGGTGCCCGTACTGGAAAGGGTTGCCACGATTTTTCTGCCAATGAGCCCTGATTTGCCGATGCCGGAAATAATAACCCTTCCCGATGTGTTGCAGATTTCATCCACCATCTGATCAAAATCTGCATTAATTTTTTGGGTCAGGTTTAAGATGCTTTCTGCTTCAAGTCTCAGAACTTCCACTGCCTTTTCTGTGGCCATGCTTTGTCTTGTTTTCATTTGATTCCGCTTTGTTTTGAACCCGAATCCTCCCCCTTGGCCCGTGGTGGGGACAGGCACAAAGGCTTGGGGATTGAGCAATTTCAGCATGGCTCTATATGTTGATCAGCCGTAAAAAATGCTGCTGTAAGCCTGGTCTGACCCAAAATGACGGCCCAGCATAGGGCGGGTTTCCGGGTGTGATTGATGGGTTAATAAATAGTTAAACCATGACCCTGTTCATCTCAATTCCAGGTGAAAAAAAGGATCATTAAGTTTTATACTTATTCTCACTTTAAGCCGTAAAAATCAAGGATTCTTAACTTGTGCCGTTCTGGTAAATATTCGGGTTGCTCATGTAAAGGTTTTGGTCAGTGCCCCATATTCGCGTATTTGGGACTGCGTAGCATACTAAGGGAGATGGAAATAAATAATTGTTCAGTCTGGCGGTAGTCGTTACGCCGCTCTGCGGTGCCACAGAAATCTTGGACGATTATCATTTTCGGTCTCCCTAATGCTATGTAAACAGGCTAAGATAGGTGAAGATGGGGTGCTGGCCGGATATTTACGATTTTTTTAAAGGTCCCGGGCCGCCTATGGAATTGCGCATGGATCTGTTGACATAATTTCAAATTATGTTATATTGATTTGCTTAAAAAATATTGAGTTTGTAATTACAGAGCGGAAATCCAGCTGGGTTTCCATTGTTTTTTTTTGCCATAACGATATGAGGTTGATGTAAATGATTTGTGATACTGTAAGAAAGGGTGATGAATGTGTTTTTATGGCCAAAGGCGGCTGTAAGTATCTTGGCGGGGCTTGCCTGCCCGTGGTGGAACAGTGTGAAGGGTGCCAGCGAGTTTCCGAGTATGAAACCGGTAAATACTGCACCGCAGCACCGGAGCCCGCTTTGAAATGGAAAAATGGAAACTGTAACATGGCCACCCATGTGAAAACCGTTGTGGAAACCAAAAAACAGAAAGTCAACCCCATCAAGGCCTCCAAAAGAAGATAGGCCTGGTGCGGTACACCATTGGTACATGGCAGTTGACAAGGCTATTTCGTCGGGGGCTGTCGTGACCAATGGCGCTTTTTCTTCCCCATTTTACGCCATATCCCCTCTTTAAGATATGCGCATTAACCTTGGACTATTATAAAATAAGGCTTGATGTGACCATGAACGTGCTGGCAGAACAGTCCAACGCTGTTATAAAACAGCTAAATCCATATGTTTATGATATGTTATCCCGCATGGGAAAAGAACTTTTTTTCCCCCGGGGGATATTGACCCAGAGTGCTGAAGCAAAGCAGAAGGCCCATAAGATAAATGCCACCATTGGCATTGCCAAAGAAAAAGGGCAGGTGATGAGTCTTTCTGGCATTACCTCCCCGGTGGGCGGACTGGAACCCGACGAATTTCTGCCCTATGCTTCCTCATTTGGCCTGCCTTCCCTGCGGGAGCAGTGGCAGAAATCGCTGTTTAAAAAAAATTCCTCTCTGGAGGGCAAATGCGTCAGCCTTCCTGTGGTAACATCGGGGATTACCCATGCCGTCAGCACCTTTGCCGATATCTGGGTGGATCCCGGTGATGTTGTAATCCTGCCAGATATGATGTGGGGCAATTACAATATGACCTTTGGTGTTAGAAACCAGGCCCAGGTGGTGACCTACAACACATTTAATGCCACCCTCACCGGCCTGGACCTGGAAGCCTTTGAAAAGGCCATGGGAGATCGGGCCGCCACGGGGAACAAAATTATTACCATTTTAAACTTTCCCAATAATCCCAGCGGATATTCCCCCACCCTTGCCGAAGCCGAAAAAATGGCTGCTATTCTTCTGGACATTGCCCAACAGGGTACCAACGTGGTGGTGGGCTGTGATGATGCCTATTTCGGTCTTTTCTTTGAACAGGAAACCATGAAGGAATCCATTTTTTCCCTTCTTGCTGGCAGCCATGAGCGCATTGCCGCCGTTAAACTGGATGGTGCCACAAAGGAAGATTATGTCTGGGGCCTGCGTACCGGGTTTGTCACCTATGGATTTTCTGCCGCCTCCCATGACCAGAATCAGGACCTTGGCCCTCTCTATGCCGCCATGGAGCAGAAAACCGCCGGGTGCATCCGGGGCAATATTTCCAATGTCTCCCATTTGAGCCAGTCCATTATTTTAAAGGGTATGGAAAGTGCCGGATACCTGGATGAAAAAAAAGAAAAGTTTAACATCCTCAAATCCCGGGCCCAGGCGATCAAATCGGTGTTAAAGGATTCTGCCTACCAGGATGCCTGGGATGTGTATCCCTTTAACTCAGGCTACTTTATGTGTATTCGCCTTAAGGGTGTGGATGCGGAAACCCTTCGTCTCCATCTGTTGGACACCTATGGGGTGGGTCTCATCGCCATTGGTCAGAGAAATATTCGAGTTGCCTTTTCCTGCATGGAAGAAGATGAGGTAAAGGTGTTGTTTGATATTATCCTGAAGGGAATTAAAGATCTGAAACAAATATAGTTCCTTTGTCAAAAAAAACCTTGCTAAAGCAAAGCTTATATCCCAAACCGGAAGGATTGGGTTTTACGGCCTAAAGGTCAAAAGATAAAAATCATGGATAAAAAAGGAACGTATCTGACACGCTTGACAGACGGGTTCTCCTCAGGAGAAATTGTCCATGCCGGGCGGTGGCTTTTTCGGTTTATTCTCATCGGGATTATTGCCGGGCTTGGCTCTGTTTTGTTTCACTATCTATGTGGGCTGGGGGTACACTACTTTCTGGATGTCATGGCCGGATATCGACCCGCTACACCGGCAGGGGAGCATTCTCTGTTTGCTCCCACAGATACGCCTTTTAATCGATGGATACTCTTGTTCCTGCCTGCGGTGGGCGGCCTTGTCAGTGGGTGGCTGGTTTACACCTTTGCGCCTGAAGCAGAAGGCCACGGCACAGATGCAGCCATTGAATCCTATCACCAGAAGGGGGGCTATATCCGTGGCCGGGTGCCCTTCATCAAAACCATTGCATCTGCCATCACATTGACCACGGGCGGGTCCGGGGGAAGGGAAGGGCCCATTGCCCAGATTGGTGCCGGATTTGGTTCCTTTCTGGCCACAAAAATGAATCTCTCCGACCGGGAGCGCCGTATCATGATGGCCGCCGGGGTGGGGGCCGGGGTGGGAAGTATTTTTCGTGCCCCCCTGGCCGGGGCATTGTTTGCCGCCGAAGTATTGTACCGGGACCCTGAGTTTGAGGCCGATGTGATTATTCCTGCAGGTATCTCATCGGTGGTGGCCTATTGCATCTTCTGCCTGGTGTTTGGCTGGGGATCTTTGTTTGATTCTCCGGGGTTTAAATTTCAAAATCCCCTGGAATTGGGGCCCTATGTGGTGCTGGCGTTGGTTCTTGTGATCACTGCAGTGTTTTATATCAAGACCTTTTACGGGGTCACCCACCTGTTTCGACGATTTCGTATCCCCAATCACATTAAACCTGCCATTGGGGGGTTGATCACCGGCATCATCGGTTTTTTCCTTCCCTATACCCTGGCCTTTGGGTATGGCTTTGCACAGAAGGCCATTTTTAATGAGCTCTCCATCTCCATCCTTTTTGCCATGGTCATGGGTAAGATCCTCACCACGTCCTTTTCCATCGGTTCCGGTGGCAGTGGGGGGGTGTTTGGTCCATCGATAGTTATTGGCGGCGCCATGGGCGGGGTGGTGGGTAAATTGTTTCACATGCTCATACCCGGGGTGGTCACAGCGCCTGGGACCTTTGTGATTGTGGGTATGGCAGGTTTTTTTACAGCAGTGTCCAACACCCCCATCTCCACCATTATTTTTGTCAGTGAGATGACCAATTCCTACCATTTGCTGTTGCCCAGTCTTTTGGTGTGCTCCATCTGCTATCTTATTTCCCAACGCTGGACCATCTATGAAAAACAGGTGAAAAACCGGGTGGATTCACCGGCCCATGCCGGGGAGTTCATGATGGATATTCTCCAGACCATGAAGGTATCAGATCTCATGCATTTGGTGAAAAACGTGTCCCATGTCCGTGAGGACATGCCCTTTTCTCAATTCAAAAAAATATTTTCCGCCACCAAACAGCACTATTTCCCGGTGATGAACCGGGACAACCGGTTCTGTGGCATTTTTTCCAGCACTGACATTCGGGAGGTGATTTTCACCATTCACCTGGAAGATCTGGTGGTGATGCGGGATATCATGGTGTCTGACATTATTGTGACCACCCTTTCTGAGGATCTCAACACCGTTCTTTTAAAATTGACCCAAAAAAATATTGATGCGCTGCCCGTGGTGCAGGAGGACGATCACGGCCTGTTTGTGGGGCTTCTATATCGTCGGGATGTGATCAATCATTACAACCGGGTGATTCAAAAAATGCGGGAGCCGAAGGATAGTCCACCTTCATGAGAAACAGTCCCTGGGCCGGGGCCGTGGCTGCGGCCCGACGTCGGTCCCGGGCCAGAAGAATGGTCTGAAATTCTTCTGAACTCAGTTTTGAGAGTCCTGCCTGGACCAGGGTGCCCACAATATTTCTCACCATGAACCTTAAGAATCCATTCCCTTTTACCTTAAAAACCAGCCGCTCCGCATTGCCCTTCTCAAGGGGTTCCACCCCAGCGTCATAAATGTGTCGAACGGTGTGTGCCCTGGGGCTTCCGGCCCCTTCAAAGGATTTAAAGTCATGTTTTCCTTTGATCAGCTCACAACAATGGTTCATGGCAGCGATGTCCAGGGGAAGGGGCAGGTGCCATCGGTAATTTCTTCCCACGGCACAGGGCTCGGATCGGTTCAATATATGATAGTGGTAGATTTTGGCCTGGGCATGGTATCTGGCATGGAAATGGTCTGGCACCTCCCGGATTTCCCGGATGACAATGGGGCCTTTGATCATGCTGTTCAATCCCCGTTTCAGGGCCGGGAAGGCCATGGCCGTGGTGGCATGGAAATTGGCGGTCTGTCCCATGGCATGGACCCCGGCATCGGTGCGGCCCGACCCCGTGAGGGTGATGGGCTGGTTTAAAATGGTGGAAAGGGCCTTTTGTATTTCCCCCTGGATGGTAATCTGCCGGGGCTGGACCTGCCACCCGGCATAGGGGGTGCCGTCATATTCAATGGTGATTTTAAAATTTTTCCGGGGCTGGGTCATGGGCCTTTGAAGGATAGGTTTGAGAAGGTTAGAGTTGGTTGCATGGCACATTGGCCAGCACGGTTTCAAAATAGTCATCCATGAGTTCTTTGTATTTTTCCTGGGGGAAATCTTTGCCACAGGACCTGCAGCTTAAATAAACCCGTGTTCAGGTCCGTTTCAGGATCAATTTGCCGTCGCAATGGGGGCAGTTCACCGTAAAATCTTCCATACTTCCATATTTCCTTATGGCTGTTTTTCTGTTAAAAGGTGTCTAAAAGGGGTTGATTATAACTTCCTCAGAAGAGTGAATGACTGCAAAGGATAATTTTATTAAGACAAAATACGCAGATTCATTCTCCACCAAATCAAAAATTTGGAAGGGGACTTCTCGGTTAAAAGTTAAAATAACAGGAACACCAGATTACGATAATACGCCATCCATAAAAGTCAAACAGGGAGATTAAAATACAATGAAGGGATTTCAATTCAACGGCATTGCTGCGGGCATCAAGAAAAACGGTAAAAAAGATCTTGGAGTCATTTATTCACAAAGGCCTGCTTCTGCTGCCGCTCTTTTTACCACCAACAAGGTGGTGGCAGCCCCGGTGATCCTGGGCCGGGAACGCATTATTTCCGGTATTTGTCAGGCAGTGGTGGTAAATTCCGGCAATGCCAACTGTTTTACCGGTGAACAGGGATATAAAGATGCGGTGGAAACTGCCCGTGTTGCCGCAGAAGCACTCAATATTCCCGAGGACCTGGTGCTGGTATCCTCCACCGGGGTTATTGGTGCCCCTCTTCCCATGGAAAAGATGCACACGGGAATTCCCCTTGTGATGGCGGACATGGCATCTGCCAAGGCCGATGATTTTGCCGAGGCCATACTCACCACAGATCTTGCAAAAAAAATGGTGAGTAAAACCTGCACCATCAAAGGTAAAACCTTCACCGTGTGCGGTTTTGCCAAGGGGTCGGGCATGATCCGGCCCAACATGGCCACCATGTTGGCCTTTGTGTGCACCGACGTGGATATCTCTTCCACGCTTTTGAAAACAGTACTTCAAAAAGCCTGTGCTGTTTCGTTTAACCGCATCTCCGTGGATGGGGACACCAGTACCAATGATATGGTCATTGCCATGGCCAATGGTATGTCTGGGGCGGTTCTGGAGGATAGCGACGATGCCCTGGAATTTCAGCGGATAATGGATGAAACCTTGCTTGACCTTTCAAAAATGATCGTCCGGGACGGCGAGGGGGCCACCAAACTTGCCCGCATTGTGGTCCGGGGGGCCGCCTCGGCCCATGACGCATTTTTAACCGCCGAGGCCATTGCCCATTCCAACCTTGTGAAGACCGCCCTTTACGGTGAAGATCCCAACTGGGGCCGAGTCACCGCAGCTGCGGGCCGGTCAGGAGCCATGGTGGACCCCGATAAAATGGATCTTTTCTTTGGAAAGGTTCCCCTGGTGATGGGCGGAATATGGCAGGGGGGGGATGCGGAAAAAGAGGCCGCCAAAGGGATGAAGGCCGATGAACTTGAGATACTCCTGGATCTTAACCTGGGGGACCACAGTGATTTTTTCATGTTTTGTGATTTTTCTGAGAATTATGTGAAAATCAATGCGGATTATCGTTCATGATGAGACTTCAGAAATTTTTGTCCCAGGCGGGTGTGTGCTCCCGGCGACAGGGGGAAGTTTTGATTTCCCAGGGCCGGGTTCAGGTCAACGGATCCGTGGTGACAACTCCGGGAACCAAGGTAGACCCGGAGGTGGATGCCATTTTTTTTGATGGAAAGCCCGTGCAGATAGCTTTGGATAAAGCCTTGACTTATATTGCCCTGAATAAACCGGTGGGGGTGATCTCCTCCTGCGCCCGCCAGGGCAGGGAGCCCATTATCCTTGATCTGGTAAAGGTTTCCCAGCGGATTTATCCCGTGGGACGACTGGATAAGGATTCCTGTGGATTGATCTTACTCACCGATGATGGGGAACTTCATAACCGTCTGTCCCATCCCTCATTTAACCATGAAAAAGAGTATGCCGTTACAACGCTTCAACCGGTGAGCCGGGGTGCCCTGGAAAAAATGGCCAGGGGCATTGTTCTTGATGGAAAAAGAACGAGAAGTGCCCGGGTGTGGCGCACAGGAGCCCACGATTTTAAGATTGTACTTAAACAGGGGATTAATAGACAGATCCGACGCATGGTGAGTAAAACCGGCAATGATGTGGCCCACCTCAAGCGACTGCGCATGGGCTGTGTGACATTGGGAGAGCTTGCCCAGGGACAATGGCGTCATCTGACCCCGGGGGAGGTCAAGTCTCTTCAATCTTCCCCGGGGAGATAACAGCCATGAATTGGGGTTTTTATTACAGGTAGGGCAGGGTGGATTGTATGTCAATACCCCATATCATTACAGCGATATTTGTCGCTGTAATGATAAATGATTCTTGGATTACGTGCATACCAGGGGGCAACAGCTCCTACGGCTTATAGTGCCTGGATGCCAATGGCCTTTTTAACCCGATCCAGCATGGGCACAGAATATTCCCGGGCACGGATGGCCCCTTTCTTTAGCACAGCATCAATGTCACCCGGAGATTTAATGAGCTCATTATATGCTTCTCTGGGACCTTTGAGGACTTCGTTAAGGTGTTCAAACAGCTCCTGTTTCATGGTGCCCCAGCCAATGCCGTCCTGGTATCTGTCTGCCATGGTCGCGGTCTCTTCCCGGGTGGCAAAGGCCTTGTAAATGGCAAATAAGGTGCAGGTTGCCGGATCTTTGGGCTCTTCGGGTGCAAGGGAGTTGGTTTTGATCTTCATGATCAGCTTTCTTAACTTTTTTTCCGTCTCAAACAGGGGGATGGTGTTGTTGTAGCTTTTACTCATCTTTCTGCCGTCAAGGCCCGCCAGTACGGCTGTATCTTCATCCACAACGGCCTCGGGCAGGATAAAGTGTTTTCCAAATTGATGATTGAACCGCCCGGCAATGTCCCGGGTCATCTCCAGATGCTGGATCTGGTCCCTCCCCACGGGTACCTTGCGGGCATTGAACATGAGGATATCGGCGGCCATGAGAATGGGATAGCTGAACAGCCCCATGGAAATTTCTTTGTCCAGATCCTTTCTGCCAGCCGCTTCGTTGTCTGCCACGGCAGCCTTGTAGGCATGGGCACGATTCATAAGGCCCTTGGCCGTCATGCAGGTGAGAATCCAGGTAAGTTCCGGGATTTCCGGAATATCGGTCTGGCGGTAAAATATGGAGGTGTCTGTGTCCAACCCCAGGGCAATCCAGGTGGCAGCCACTTCCAGGGCTGATTGTTGAATGCGTGCCGGGTCTTGGCATTTGATGATGGCATGGTAGTCGGCAAGAAAGTAATAACATTGTCGGTTGTCCTCCCGACTGGACTGAATGGCGGGCCGGATGGCCCCCACGTAGTTGCCCAGATGGGGGGTGCCGGTGGTGGTAATACCGGTGAGATGGTCTGCATTTTTCATGGCTTTATTTCCGTTTTGTTTTTTTATATGAAAATTTCGGTAAACCCAGGTGCAATACAATAATTACGTAGGGACAGAAATAGATTCTACCCCTACATTGTGGAGAACCCCAGAGGAATTTTCAATATTCGTTGTGTCCGTCAGGACATGCCCGTTATATGAAAAAACAGGGGCGTTAATCAACTGATTTGTCCATGGATGGAGACGGCCGGGACATGTGATGCTTTTGAACAAATGCAATTTCTTCTTTTTTGTTTTTCAGCTGCCCATCCAGTTTTGCATCCAGCACCGATTGCATAATGGATTGGAATACCGGTCCCGGCTTAAGTCTTAATGCAATGAGATCCCGGCCCTGGATGGTGGGTTTTATATCCTTGAGACGGGTGTAATAAAAAGAGACCCCTTTTTTGACCCGCTCACTCCGGGTACATGCCATGATGTAAAGCAGATGTTCGGATTTGAAAATGTGAAGCAGGGCATATAGACCGCTGTTGGTGGGGGGATATCTTTTTTCCAATATATACAACCGTTCTTCTGCCTTGAGTCGATCCTTTAAAAGCAGTTTTGTCTGGGAGGGAGACAGTCTAAGGCGGGTGCAGATCTCTTTGACCACCGTAAAGGGACATTTTCTAATGATCACCATGAAATAGACGGCCCATGCCATGCAGGGGGTGTTCAGGTAGAGAAGATCGTGCCAGGAAAGTACCTTTTGCACGGCTCCCAGGGTCTCTATGGTGGTGTTATTCATTGCCAGGGCAGGGTGGATGACCTTTTCCAGTTGATACTCCCGAAGGGCTTCAATGGCTGGGATGGGGTTCTCTTCTTCAAAGATCTGCCTGAGTTCGGAAAAAACCCGTCGTCCACTGAGTTTCCTGATAAAATCAAATTTTACCGCATTGCGTATGAGACTCTGGGTGGGTTTGCCAATGGTGAAATCAAACCGGTTGGCAAATTTAATGGCCCTAAATATCCGGGTGGGGTCCTCCACAAAACTTAAGTTGTGGATGGTTCTTATGGTTTTGTCCTTGAGGTCCCGGCGGGCACCAAAAAAATCGATGAGGGTGCCAAAGTTTTTTTCATTGAGTCCAACGGCAAGGGTGTTGATGGTAAAATCCCGGCGGAAAAGATCCCGTTTGATGGAGCTCATTTCCACCGTGGGCAGGGCCGCTGGCGCTGTATAGTATTCCATGCGGGCGGATGCCACATCAATTTTAAAGCCATTGGGAAGCACCATGACCGCTGTGCAAAATTCCCGGTGGGGGTTGCACCGCCCCCCTTTCTTCAGAATAAACCGTTGAGCAAAATCAATGCCGTCACCCTCTACCACCACATCAATGTCTTCGCTTTTACGGTAAAGTAACAGATCCCTTACAAATCCCCCCACGACAAATATATTTAGCCCCAGTTCATCACCAGCCCTGCCGATTTCCCCAAGAAGGTCCGCCATGGCCGGGGTCAGGCGTTCTTTAATAAGGCGACCGATATTTCGGTGTTTGGCATGGTGCCGGGTGGTGTCCACGCCATGGCGGGAGGCCTTTTCATCTTTGCTGCGGTGCACCAGATAATTTAAAAGATCGGTGCGTGTGATGACACCGATGACCCGGGAACCCTTTATGACGGGCAAAAGTCGCTGTTTCCCCTCCATGATTCGGGACTCAATTTCCATGAGACCGGCATCCTGGGAAATGGTGGACATTTCCGTTGACATGTATTCACTGATGGGCAGATGCCCCAGTTGATGATATCCTATTTTTTCAATGACCTGTCGGGTGATGTAGCCTGTGATGTCATGGGGATCATCCGATGAAACCAAAAGGGCATTCACGTTGCAGCGGGTCATCATTGTACTGGCATCGTGGCAGGAGACACTTTCCTTGATGGTTAAAGCCGGTGTTGACATCAATTCCTGGGCAATGCGGGTGGGCATCACATGGCTTTTCATGAGTTCAATGAGTTCCTGCTCCACCTGGGCCAGTGTCTTTCCGGTTATTCCGGCCGATGCGGCACTGGCATGGCCGCCTCCCCCCATGGCAGATAAAATTTTTCCAACATCCACTTCAATGATGCGACTGCGGGCAATAATATTGACCTTGGTTTCCATGAGGACAATGGCAAAAAAAACATCCAGGTTGTCAATTTTCATTACCATTTGTACAATGGCTGCCAGATCGGGAATATACTCCGGAGAGGAGATGGTGGAAATATGAATCTCCACCCCGTTGATGGTGTGGGAAATTTTTTCATTAAGAAGCTCATTGAGCCAGGCCACCTGGTCGGTGCGGATTTCCTTGGAGATAAAATCGGCGATGGTGTTGAGGTTGGCCCCACAGGAGAGAAAAAAGGCAGCCGCTTGTAAATCCGCCTCGGTGGTGGATGAGTAAGTAAATGAGCCGGTATCCTCATAGATACCAAGGGCCATAACCGTGGCTTCTTCCGGAGAAATGGCAATGGTCCTTTCCCGGATCAGCTGGGTTAAAATGGTAACGGTAGCTCCGGTGGGTTGGACAAAACTAATATCTGCCCTGATATCCCCCTCGGTATCTGGATGGTGGTCATATACGTGGATTTCCACCTCTTTTTTTTCCAGAAGTTCTGCAACGGCGGGAATGCGAAGGGGGTGGCGGGTATCCACAACGATCAACTTCCGGGTCAGGGAAAAGTCTATGTTTTTTGGGTTCTCCATGTTAAAAAGGTAGCCCATGGAGCTAACAAAAAAATCCCTGAGACTTTTTTCCTGGGATCCCTGAAAAATTACCACAGACTCTGGATAGAGTTTCTGGGCAGCCAGCATGCTGGCAATGGCGTCAAAATCGGCGTTGGTATGGCTGGTGATGATGGTTTTCGGCTGGAGTTTCTTT
>JASFYZ010000421.1:0-11789 GCA_045046665.1 Desulfobacterium sp. | reverse complement strand
GGACAATCCTTGCATTATGAATTCAATCATCGTATCTTTCGGTGGGTAGTGCTTTTGACTTTCATTTCCTACTTTAGGCGCATTTTTATTTGATACTCAATGTTCAAGCTTTTGTGCAACCATTGTAAACACTATGTTTGTGAGCGATGTTTTTTTGTGACTTAAAATTATCAATAAAGCACAAGTCATTGACTTGTTATTATATATTTAAAATTATGCCGACAAAATATATATTTAAAAGATAAGTAATATTATTTAATTATATTAAAAGTTTAAAAAAAATTTTAGCGTCGAGCGATAATAAAAAACACAATAAAACAAATCTGATCCCTAAAGTCAAAAATTTTAGTTACCAACGCAAGGAGGTAAAACATGCAGATATCCCCAGAAAAAAACACACGAAAACAAGAGACAATCCAGTATAAAATTGATGATCCTGCCCTGGACTTTGTCATGGCAAAAAACAATGTCAAAGAAATGGTGAAAACCACCTATGGCAATGCCATGATTTTATCATGGAAGGATGGTACCACAGGGCACTTTTACCCCACCTTTGAATGTGGGGACGGCAAAATAGACGTGGAACCATGGATTTATTATGCCCGGGCAAGGGGAGCAAATCTTACGATGAATGTTAATGACGGAAAGTATATTTTCATGATACTTGTTTTGTAATTTTACGATACGTTTTTTGTATTGATATAGTGGGAAGGGGCCAGGTTTGGTGTAAAAACTCGGAGAGCCCAAAACGACACACCCAAAGGGGGGGGGATGCTATTTTCTGATCAAATGAACGGACCGGTAAAAGGGTGGTGTATTGCAGAAATTATTCTGATGATCGCTATTATTGTCGGCCTTTTGCACCAGCCTTGCCAGGCTGGAGTAGATCCCTCTGATCTACCCGGGGTATTACAACCATGGATAAAATGGGTGCTCCACGACAAAGAAAAAGAAGTTTCATGCGTTCCCCATTATAATGATGCCCAAAACCTTGAATGCAGCTGGCCCGGCAGGTTAAACATTTCCCTTGGCGATAAAGGGGGAACATTTGACCAGTCATGGGAAATCCGCCATGACACTTGGATACCCCTTCCCGGGCATGCCGGGCAGTGGCCCCTTAATGTGTGGGTGAACAATGCCCCTGGCCTTCTAATGATGCACAACCAGGCCCCTGCCATTCATCTGTCCCCCGGCCAGTATCGTATCACCGGCGATTTCAAATGGCAGACACCCCCTGAATATCTTAAAATCCCAAAAAAAACCGGCCTTTTTTCTCTGCGAGTAAATGATCAACCTGTTGAATTTCCCCATCTGGACACCACGGGACGACTGTGGTTAAAGAGCACCCAAAAGGTCAAAAAAGAGGCCGATCGCCTCAAGGTGGAGCGATTCCGGAAAATTGAAGATGATATTCCTCCCCGGGTGACCCTGTACACCACCCTGGAAGTTGCCGGAAAGGCCCGGGAAATCACCCTGGGTCCCCTATATGATCCCACCTTATTTGTTCCCCTTTCCCTTAAAAGCGACTTACCCTCCCGTCTTTCCCAGGATGGTACCCTGCGCCTACAGGTGAGGCCTGGCAGATATGATTTCACCCTGACATTGCGCTATTTAAACACCCTGTCACAACTGACATTTAACGGGGGCGAACCCCGGTTTCAGCCCGACCATGAGATATGGTCCATTGTCCGTCGTCCTGAATTACGCATTATGGAGATTTCCGGGGTGCCCCCGGTGGATCCGCGCCAGACATCCCTTCCCAGGGAGTGGCAAAATTTTCCGGCATACCGCATAC
This sequence comes from Desulfobacterium sp., assembly GCA_045046665.1. GTDB lineage: Bacteria > Desulfobacterota > Desulfobacteria > Desulfobacterales > Desulfobacteraceae > Desulfocicer. The sequence goes on along the minus strand of JASFYZ010000421.1, from coordinate 9,994 downwards.
GACCCAATGAGCGCATGATTTTTAAAGAGATAAAACGCGGAGACCCCATGCCAGCCCCGGACAGTCTCGCACTGGACAGAACCCTGTGGCTTCGATTTGACGGATCAGGATATACCATTAAGGATAAAATAACCGGTCGTAAAAACAGTGATTGGCGATTGGAAATGGATCTGAATATAATTCCCGGAAAGGTCACCGTGGACGGAATGGAACAGTTGATCACAAAAAGAGCAAGCACGAACAAGCCCGGTCTTGAACTCAGGAAAGGCATACTGGATCTAACGGCGGAAAGTAGTTTTGACAAGGGAATTTACCAGATACCCGCCACGGGATGGGACCATGATTTTAATCAAGTGACAGGACGACTGAACCTGCCCCCGGGATGGAAACTTCTCCATGCCGGAGGTATTGATAAAATTCCTGGGACCTGGTTTAAAAAATGGACCCTGCTGGATTTTTTCGTGGTACTTATTTTTACCATTGCCACGGCAAAACTCTTTTCCATGCCCCTTTCCCTGGTGGGCTTTGTTACACTGGTTTTAATTTTTCATGAACCCCTTGCCCCCCGCTATGTGTGGCCAGCCCTTCTGGTGGGGATTGCCCTGCTTAAACATTTGCCCCCGGGTAAGCTAAAAAAAACAATTAAAATTCTCCATGGGATAGTGGTGTTGAGTCTTTTATTCACTGCCATTCCCTATGCCGTCCATACCCTTCGGGTGGGCATCTATCCCCAGCTGGAAAAACCCTGGATCTCCATGAACACGGATGGCGCTGTTCAACCCGTTGCCAGACACAGCCAAAATGATGGGTTCCAGAAATCCATGTCAGTGCAGGATAGCGAACCCTATCGTCTGGGAAGCCTTAAGAAGGCCCGAAAAATGGCAGGCTCCCTGTTATCCCGGGGCAGCGCCCCTGCCGTGTCTGCTCCCCGCCCCATGAAAATAATGGTGGATCCCGATGCCATGACCCAGACCGGTCCGGGACTTCCCCGGTGGCAGCCTTTTACAACGCTGCCATTTAGCTGGTCCGGTCCCGTGGAACCGGGGGAATCAATTTCCTTTACCCTCATAGGTCCAGGAGTAAACCGTTTTCTTGCCTTTTTACGTGTGGGGCTCATGGCCCTTCTGGCAGCAGGCTTGCTGGGTGTTACATGGAAAAGAAAAAAAGGATTTTCCTGGGCTGGTACCGGAATGGTGCTCTGCCTGGTGCTGGTATCCGTCATGGGGAATGCACCCCCCTGTCATGCTTCGGAGATTCCCTCCCCTGAAATGTTGCAGACCCTCCAGGATAGGCTTCTTGAACCCCAAGACTGTTTTCCTGCCTGTGCCGACATGAGTGCGGTGAATATTAATATTGATCCCCAGGAACTTTCCCTGACCCTGGAAATAAATGCCCAGCTGGATACAATGGTACCACTGCCCGGCCATGCCCGCCATTGGTTACCGGGTAGAATTTTGATAGACGGCCTTGAATCCCAGGCCATTTTCAGGAAAAATGAAATTCTGTGGATGATGATACCTTCGGGCTCCCATGAAATTGTGCTCCGGGGAAGGCTGCAAAAAAGAAACTCCCTTCAGCTCTCCTTTCCCCTGAAACCCCATGTGGCTTCGGTGACGGCCCATGGATGGACGGTGCAGGGCCATAATATAGACGGCACCCTGGATGGCTCTCTCCATTTTACGCGCATCTCAACGGCAAAAGAACCCCTGGACGAAATTTTGGAAACCGGCGTTCTGCCAGCCTTTGCCCGGGTGGAACGTCACATTGTGCTGGGAAAAGAGTGGCGGGTGGAAACAACCGTACATCGAATGACCCCAGCAGATAGTGCCATGGCATTGAGTCTTCCCCTGTTGCCCGGTGAATCGGTGATCACCCGGGGGGTAAAGGTTAAAAAAAATCAAGTTCTGGTGAACATCAATGCAGGCCAGACCCGATTTAAATGGAACTCTTTTCTGGAGCCCGTTGATACCCTGGTGCTGTTCCATGAAAAAACCCGGAACTGGACTGAGGTATGGACACTGGATGTGGCACCTCAATTCCATGTGGAAACCCATGGCATACCGGTGATTCTTCACCAAGTCTCCCAGCGGTGGATGCCCACATGGCACCCATGGCCCGGAGAAAAGGTGACCCTGGAAATCTCCCGACCCAAAGCCATCAAGGGCAACACCCTGACCCTGGAAAAAAGCCATCTGGTGCTCAGGCCGGGTCAGCGAACCACCCAGGCCCGGCTGTCCCTTGAAATGAAAAGCACCCAGGGGGGGCAACATACGCTGCAATTGCCGAAAAATGCCAGATTGGAGGAGATTAGAATTGATGGCAAGGTTCAGTTGATTCGCCAGGAAGGCCGCTCTGTCACCCTTCCTGTGGCACCGGGCACCCACACGGCGGCACTCAAATGGCGGGAAGCCCGGGGCATGGGGATGTTTTATCCCACCTCCGATGTTGACCTTGGCCATGCCAGTGTCAATGCCAGTGTGGATGTGCATCTCCCCGGGAATCGTTGGCCCTTGTTTATGGGCGGCGAGCCCCTCACCGGCCCTGCGGTACTCTTCTGGTCAGTGTTTTTTGTGGTGGTGATCATCAGCGCCGGGTTGGCCCTGTCAGGATTGACCCACCTGCGATTTTATCATCTTTTTCTGCTGGGCTTAGGCATGTCCATGAGCAGCCTTGAAGCCTGCTTTTTTGTGGGGGCCTGGCTTGTGGCCATGAACCGGCGACAAAAAGCCATGACAACTGTGGCCACAGAAACATTAAAGAAAAAACGATTCAACCTGATTCAACTGGGCCTTACCGCCCTTACCCTTGTTGCCGCCGGATCTCTTTTGTCCGCTGTTTCCCAAGGGCTTTTAGGCCATCCAGACATGAATATTATGGGGAACGGTTCAAGTGCCAGCCTGCTTCGATGGTACCACGATGTCAGTGCCAGCACCCTGCCCGTGGCCTGGGTTATCTCCATTCCCATGCTTTGCTATCGGCTGGCCATGCTGGCCTGGGCACTTTGGATTTCATTTGGGCTCATTGGGGTAGTTAAATGGGCATGGCAAGCCTTTACAACTCCTGTATTCTGGTATGATTTGCCGCGAAAACCGCTTCGACTGAAAAAACCAAAGACCATAAAAGACAAGAAAAACAAAGATGATTGAAAATTTGGCATCCTTCATATAACCCCAAAGTACTTTACAGTCTTTTGGGAAAAAGCCCTGCAAATGGGGAATGATCTAAAAGAGTGTAATGTAATTTTGAAGGATGCCGAAAATTTACTTTAAAATTTAAAAATTCTTAGCTTTCAGACACAAGCCGATACCTTGCAAAGAACCATTCCCAAAATGACTGGGAAGGGTTCTTTTGCTAAAACAAAATACGCAAATTCATCCTCCACAGAATCAGAGATTCGAAAGGGAGTTTCTCGGTTAAAAGTTAATTTCTCGGATATGCCTATGAAAGGTGAATAGGAGCAACGCCATACTTCCGATAAATTTTATCGCCTGAATCTTGAAAATTTGTTATATCAAATTGATAAAACAGGTCTTCCATCATCATTCTATCATTTTTTTCCAGGGAAAATTTCCAATCTTCAATATTTATTTCTTTGGGAATCCTTGCCATGGATAAATAACTGAGAAGCTCGATTATCATATTTATTTGTTTTTTGACCGAGTTGATATATTCCGTGTAGCAAGCTGTTTTTTCTAATAAGTTAAGCAGATGCGGCAAAATTGGTTCTTTAACTGTTTCAATCATCGCGTTGAGTTTAAACCACTCAATCACGGAACAATTTTCAGTAGCCCTTTCCTTAAACTGTACGGATAAACGTGTGTGCCGTTCTTTTTTAACAGGAAATGGCTCCCCTTTAATATGGACAAGTATAAGACGGGGATTGATGATAAAATCGCCAACCTCGGTGATGCAGTTATTATTTGCATAATTCCCCACACAAAACAGGGTCAATTCCGTCAACCGGACCAAAGAAAGCCTTCCAATACTGTCAGAAACAGACAACATAGATTCTAATTCTTCCAGTCTTGATTCAAGAAAACTCTCATTAAGTTGAATCAAATCAATATGTTCATCTAAATCTTTATTGTATCTGACAAGTCTGTTGATTCTGTCGCCATCGAGGGAGTGTGGCACAAGGATATCACCTGTATTTCCAACGGGGAGTCTATTTATCACATCCATCTCCATGCCCCTGTAAATAGCAGCCTCACTTTCAAATACCCGCATACTTTTTTCCTTTTCCACCTATTTAGATGCCATGCCAGACAAATCAGGTTTTTGTCTTGATAAATCGATAGCATTAATGGTTAACAGCAATGATATTAATTACATTCAGCCCACCCCAATGATAATTGAATAAAAATAGTTAATGGAATTATGAGCTATCATTCAAGAATCGATATGTCAACATGAACATATCGATAAAAAATTATTTACCCATAACAAAACTCAATTCAGCCGTGACTTTGGTTATAATTTGGGTTAAATTTATTTTATCATGGAAAATAAAACATATATGATTCATACAAAAATCTGGATTGAGAATGATCAAGGGGAAATGGTTTTTGGTGCAGGCCAATTGAAAATTCTGGAAGCCATTGACAATGAGGGGTCCATCAGTGCAGCAGCCAAAAAAATGAAAATGGGTTACCGCTCCATGTGGGGCAAGCTGAAAAAGATGGAACAAAGGCTGGGCAAGCAGGTACTAATCCGAAAAAAGGGGGGGACTTCAGGGGGGGCATCGGTTTTAACAACTGATGCCAAAACACTGGTTAAAAGGTTCAGACACATTAACCAGAAGATTAATATTGATGCACAAAACGCCCTTGATGAAATCGATCTGTGAAGCGTATTATTTTTATAAACAGAGTGCCAACTTTGATTCTTGACATATAAAACAGGTGGTTAAATGCTGATCATATCTGGCTACATCAGAACGAAATGTGCGAGTACATTCAAACCAAAGATGATTAAGAATGAGCGTTTGCAGTTACAATGCCTCCAGGAAGGTTTCAGCCACGGCAAGATTCTTGTGAAGCATTACGGCCTCCGCCGAAAGCCCCATGGCAAGACCAAGAAGTTGGGGCAAATACAGAACGGTGATGGAAAGATCTTCATTTGTTCCCCTGGCAACCGATTTCTGGAATCCCTCCAGATTCATCTGGCACATGGGGCACACCGTGACAATGGCATCGGCCCCCCGGGCATCCATGAGAATATTTTTCACCAGCTGACCTGACACCTCTCGTTTGGTGTTCATGCCGGAAGCGCCACAGCAGTTTGCCGCCGAATTCCAGGGGCACACCGTGGCACCGCACGATTCGATAAGGGGTGTCATGATGGTGGGTTCCTCCGGGTCATCAAACCCGCCATAGGGTCGCAGACACTGACACCCATAATAGGGGACAATTTTAAGACCTTTTAGTGGATTCACCACACGTTCTGAAATTTTTGCAGCCCCGATATCATGGGCCAGCACATCCAGCAAATGGCGAACCTGTCGGGTTCCTTTTATGCTTAAATCGTCCACAGCCAGAACCTCATCAATGCGGTTGCTAAGTTTTTCATCTAAGTCTCTTTCCACCATAACCTTTTTCAGATTCAGATAACAGGCGCTGCATGGCACCAGAATATCACCCCCCTCTTTGATTTTTTCAGCCAGGGCAATATTTCGGGCAGGCAGCACAAAGGAGAGCAATTCGCTCATGGGTTCAGCAGCGGTGGCACCGCAGCAGTTCCAGTCTTCAATGTCAATGAGTTCTCCTCCCAGTTCTGCCATAAGTGCCCGGGTGGCACCATCATATTCAACGGCAGACCCTTCAAGGGAACATCCTGGATAATAAATATATTTCATGATCTCTCCTCAATTTCTTTTACTTTCTGGAACAACCTGTCCAGGTTGGACCCATCTGCACGGGAGGGCAGTTGAATGGCCACCTTGTTCTTTTTCATAAGCTTTAACCCGATACCGGCAAACTCCAGGGGCAGCAGTGGATTTTTCATGGCCATGAAATAAAGGGTCATGAATTCACTCTCCCGGACCCTGCCATGGCGACGGACGCTTTCCATGAAACTGCCATAAAAGGCGCTTCCTTTCTTATAGCCAGGACTCTTTGCTTTAAATGCCTGTTCTTTTAAAAGGGACATGACCCGGGTCAGGGGCAACCCTCTGGGGCATCTTAATGTGCAAAAATAACAGGTAGAACACAGCGAAAATGTGGTGCTGTTAAATATATCTTCGGTGCGACCCATGAGCACCAGACGCCACAGCTTCCGGGGAGGCATATCCATGGCAAAGGCATTGGGGCAGGATGCCGTGCAGGTACCACATTGCATACAAGTACTGAGTAACTCCTTTATGTGGGTTGTGGTGATCATATTTCCTCCAAGTTAAAAACCAATGGCTGCATCAATGATATCCAGCATTTGTCGATCCTTGAATCCATTTAAAAAGGATGCGCTGCTGGGGCAAATGGAAGCACAGGCCCCGCACCCCTGGCACATGATGGGGTCTACCTCAACTACCATGAGTTCCGAATTAAGACTTCTGGCCCCATAGGGACAGGCCCCGATACACAGTTCACAAAGGCTGCACAATGTGGTTTTAACGCCTGCGGTGACCGTTGCCGCCATTAAGGTACTTTTGCTCAATATGCGTAAGGCCCGCACCGCCGATGCCTCCGCCGATGCCATACTCTCTTCCACGCTGCGGGGTCCCAGGGCCATGCCGCAGGCAAATATTCCCTCTTTGATGCTGTCCACCGGTCTGAATTTGTCATCGGCCTGGTGAAAAAATCCATATTCATCCAGAGCAACATTCATTATTTCAGCGGATGATCCAGCCCGGGACGGCACCACTCCGGTGGCAAGGACCAATCGCTGGGGTTCTATCTCAAGGGTTTTATGAATGATGGGCTCAAAAATTTTCACACTCACACCATCATCGCTGACACGGACTTCGGGTTTTTTGTCCAAAGTGTATTGAATAAAAATAATGCCCGCGTCCTTGGCTTCATTAAAAAAAGGCTCGGCAAATCCATAGGTCATCATATCCCGATACAGCACAAAGATATGCATGTCAGAATTTTGTTTTTTCATGGAAAGGGCATGTTTCAGCGCAGAGGTACAGCAGATGCGGCTGCAATAGGCTTTGTGCTCATCCCTGCAATCCACACACTGGATCATCACCACACAATCCACATCTGCCATGGCAGCCCCATCGCCCTCCATGGATTGTTCCAACTCCTTCAGGGTCATAATGGACGGATGCTGCCCATATCCCATGGATTGGGTGACGGCTTCCTGTCCGCCTGTGGCCAGGATGGTGACACCGTGCTCTACCATTCTGACCTCCCCTTTTTCAGGTTCAATGTGGGTGACAAAATGGCCCACATGGCCAAAGGTGTCCGCAACGGTGGCGCCGGTAATAAGTTCAATGCGGGGATGGGCTTTAATGTCCCTTATGCTCTCTTCCAGAATCGATGAAAAGTCCGTTCCGGTTATATTATTTTTCAACCAGTGGAGATTGCCCCCGGGATCCTGGGCTTTTTCCACCACAATCACATTAATATTATTCTGGGCCAGGGCCAGGGCAGCGGTTATGCCAGCAATGCCAGCCCCCACCACCAGGGCTGTTTTCTCAACGCTTCTGGGTATGGTGGTGTCCGGGGTTCGATGACGAATGCCTGTAAGGGCCATCCCCACCTTGGAACGGGCATCATCAGCGGTATCCTTAAAAATATCCACCACGTCAAAATAATGGGGATGCAATGCCATCTGATGGGAGAGCTCCTTGATTTTCTTTAAAAATAGATGGGGAAGACAGGCCGCCACCACAACCCTATTTGCTTTCAGATGCGTTATCTTTGATGAAAAATCATCCCACCCTTCCCGGGTACACAGTTTTTTGACAATGATGCAATGGGACACATGGGGCAAGAGCTGAAATTGTTTTACCATTTCTTCAACAACCATTTCATTGTCATTGGCCGCGCAGTGGCACAGCACCAAGGCCGTTGATGGCAGTTCCATGGATACATCCTGGTATGTAACACCCTCTTTTTGTGATGCCTCTTCCACCGGGGACACCGTATTCTGCAACAAGGTTAGCGCCCTTAAACTGGCAGATGATGCATGGATAAGGGTATCATGGATATCCATGGGACCCAAAAAACTGCCCCCGGCAAAAACACCCCGTCCGGATGTGGGGGGGAAAGCCATGGCGGGAAAGCCATAAGGGGTCAATGGAATATCCCCCATGTCACAAAGATGGGCCATATTTTTAACCGGTCTCACTCCCACGGAAAGCACCACCATGTCAAAGAGCTCATCGGTTTTATCGGTGAACATATCTGCCACATAAATTCGCAGCTTCCCAAGCGTCTCATCCCATCGAACGGAATGAGGCCGGGCCCGTTTCAGGATCACCTGGTGATCCTCCAGAGCCTTGGTTTTATAAGCTTCAAAGGATTTGCCAAAACAGCGCATATCCATGTAATAAATGACGGTTTCAATGGCATGTTGGGATTTTTCCCGGGTGAGCACTGCCTCCTTTAAGGCATGCATGCAGCAGATGGAAGAGCAATAAGACGCATCATTATTTTGAAGGGTGCGCGATCCCACGCATTGAATCCAGGCAACCCTTTCCGGGGCCTTGCCACTGGAGGGGCGCAGCAGCTGGCCCCCGGTGGGACCGGTACCGCTGATAAGCCGCTCAAATTCCTGGCCCGTGACCACATCGGGATACACACCATGGCCATAGGTGTTTTTTCCTGTGGCGGGATCATAAAAATCCGTACCGCAGGTGAGAATAACCGTGGCTATATCCAGGGAAACCTGGGTCATTTCCAGGGGTTTATTCTCCTGATAAAGGCCATCCACCAGGGCCACAACCGTGTCCGGCTCAAAGGGTTTTACAATGTACTCAAGGGCTCCACGGGTCAGGGTCTCCACAGCGGTTTCCACCGTGGCATAGGCCGTCATCATGATCACTTTGAGATCTGGATGGGTGGCTTTTACCTGTTTTAATACTTCCGTACCATCCATATGACCCATTTTAATGTCCAGAAACATCAAATCATAAGAACTCTCTGCCACCATATTCAGGGCAGTGGCACCGGAGTCCGCCATGTCAACGGTGTAACCTTCAAATTCAAACCACTCTTTCATGGAATCCCGGACGATGAGTTCATCATCCACCACCAGAATGCGAAAACTTTTCCGGGGATCTTTGGGAAGGGTGATGGCGTCCACCGGACACACAGGCTCACAGGTCCCGCACAGGGTGCAGGCCTCCATATCAATGGTGTATATATTGGGAAGGGCATGGGGCAGTGGCAGATGGGCCGCTTTTTGTTGTCCCATGTTCAAATTAAATCCGTTGGGAATCTCCAAGGGACACACGGCGGCGCACTCTCCGCACCCATTGCATTTCTCGGGATCAATGACCTTTATTTTCTGGTCTAAATGGGCGATGTAGTTTCCTGCCTCTCCCTCAAGATCCGCCAGACTGGTAGAGAGCATCAGATCAATATTTTCATGGAACAATCCCCGCCTTAAACAGAACTGGGTGGACTGATCCCGCTCCACCAGGGGCAGCATCCGGCACATGCCGCACCCGTCGGTGGGAAATTGATAATCCAGCCGGGACAGAATGCCGCCCATGTAGGTGGAGGCCTCTATCAGTGTGACATGGTGACCGGCCTCTGCCAGATCAAGTGCCGATCGAATGCCAGCAATGCCTGCCCCTACCACCAGTGCGCTCCCCTGTTTTTGAGTCATAAGTTACCTCGTTTGTTATTTTTATATGAAAAAGCAGGTGCTGGGTGCTGGATTTTGCCAGCAACTGCTTTTTCGATCTTCGTTGTGTCCGTCAGGACATGTGGGTTTTATTAGAAAATAAAACTTCCGGGCAAGCTCAGCAGAGCCCCCCCGATGGGCAATAGGAACCGGCCAATTGGGCCGTCTACGGTTCCGGGCCGGGCCCATTGCCCGT
>JASFYZ010000420.1:0-10924 GCA_045046665.1 Desulfobacterium sp. | reverse complement strand
CTCTATAATTTCAGGGGGTTAGCAAATTTCATACACAACATACAGAGAACTTAGGACTGACGAGGATTACTGTAAAAAAAAGGGATTATCATGAGTGAATGGAAAAAAACAAGTTGCGCCCTGTGTCCTCAAAATTGCGGCCTTGAAATGGAGATAGAGAATAACCGCATCCTGAAAGTGAAAGGTGATAAAGACAACCCCCGCAGCCAGGGATATATATGTGTCAAGGGAAGTAATATCTCCTGGACCCAACACCATGCCGACCGCTTGAGCAAACCCTTAAAAAAAACAGAAAACGGTTTTGAGGAAATTAGCTGGGAAACGGCCATATCCGAAATCTCCGATAAATTGAAAAATATTTTGGAGGAACATGGTCCACGTTCTTTGGTTCACATGGGAGGAGGACAGGGGTGTCATTTCCAGGCGGCATTCGCCCTGGGACTGTTGAAGGGATTGGGCTCCAGGTACTATTACAGCCCGGTTGCCCAGGAATTGACCGGTTATTTCTGGGTGTGCGGTAAAATGCTGGGTCGCCAGAATTTATTTACCATTACGGACGAAGAGCACTCCGATATGATGCTTGCCATTGGATGGAACGGAATGGAGAGCCACCAGATACCCCGTGCACCACTGGTTCTTCGTGAATTTGCCAAAAATCCGGACAAGCTTCTGGTTGTAATTGATCCCAGAAAATCCGAAACCGCAAAGGCGGCCAACATCCACCTGGCAGTCAAACCCGGCACCGATGCCATTCTCACAAAAGCAATGATTGCCATCATTTTGGAAAACGGCTGGCAAAATCGTGACTACATTTCAAGGTATCTGACCGGCTTTGAAATCATTGAACCCTGGTTTAAAGACTTTGATAGTAAGGGTGCCATAGGGATATGTGAGCTTGCATATGATGATGTGTTTTCACTTTGCAAAGAGCTTGTCCGCCGAAAATGGTGCTTCCATGCGGATCTGGGCTGCTATTATACTCGCCATAGCACGGTGCTGTCATATCTTCAGATGATTTTAGCCGCCATATGTGGCAGGATATGCGTGCCTGGCGGCAATATTATCCCCGGCCATTTTGTTCCATTAGGCCCGCATAATGATGAAAACGATCCCAGAACTTGGCGCACCGTAGCCACCGACTTTCCTTCCATATTGGGTACTTTCCCGCCAAATGTGCTTCCCGAAGAAATCATGAGCGATCATCCCGAGCGCCCACGTGCCGTCTTTGTCAGCGGCACCAACCCCCTGCGGTCATTTGCCGACACGTCTGCCTATGAAGCAGCTTTTAAAAAACTTGATTTGCTGGTGACCATGGAAATCGCCATGACAGAGACCGCGGCGCAATCCCATTATGTTTTGCCTGCCCGGTCTGCATATGAAAGTTGGGATTCATCATTTTTTTCCTTCAATTATCCGAACATCTTTTTTCATATGCGTCCACCGGTCCTGAAACCGGAAGGCGAATTGCTGGAGTGCGGACAAATTTATGTGAAAATTGCAAAAGCAGTTGGGCTGACACCCGAGATACCGGATTACCTGATGGCCGCTTCGAGTAAGGGCCTGTTTGAATACACATTGTCTTTTCTGGCCTATTTGGGGAAAAATAAAGAAGCTGCACGAATGGCACCGATTATTCTTGCAGAAACCCTGGGACGTCGTTTTGACTCGGCAAATCGGGCGGCACTATGGGGCCTTCTTTTGGCGATGTCAAAAACTTCCAGAAAAAGAGCGCAAAATTCTGGATTTAAGTTAAAGTCCGTTCTGAGTATCCTGACAAAGCCGGGCCGGATCAAAAGTGCTATCTGGACTGCGATTCATCACAAAACCATAGCGCCACTTTTCGCTCTGTCCCCTGGTATTCAGCAAAGTGAGGATATTTACAATACCTTGATGGAGCACCCGGAAGGCATCTGGATTGGAAAACTTGACTTGGAAGAAAACATGAAAGAGGTCCGTACCCAGAATAAAAAGATCAATATGCTGATCCCTGAACTTGAAGAGTGGCTAAAAAGCATTGATCCGGATTCAGAAAGTAAAGCGCTGATACCGAACCAGGAATATCCCTTCATTCTAAACGCTGGCAAACATACACGAATCGTGGCAAACACCCTGATGCGTAATCCTCAATGGCTGAAAGGAAAACGCGCTTGTACAGTATCCATTCATCCTGAAGACGCGACTACTTTGGGGCTTAAAGACGGTCAACCCGCTCGTGTCGTCACCGAAGCAGGCCAGGCTGAAATTGAGGTCGAGGTAACAAGGGATGTTCGTAAAGGAATGTTAATCATTCCGCATGGATTCGGCCTATCGTATGACGGACAAACTTTTGGCATAAATATCAACTATCTGACCCGGGGAAGTCATCGGGATCCCATAGCGGCAACACCGCTTCATCGGTATGTGCCGTGCCGGATCGAGCATATATAGGAAAAAGTAATTATGACCACAAGAACAAATTCAAAGAATTGGGAGTATATAATCCTCACAGCCGAAGATGGATATCCTCTTGGAGCAACGCGATACAATGCTTCAGGTCGAATCAATGGTCATTTGATAGTGGCAGGGGCGACCGGTGTTTGCCAAACATTTTATCATCATTTTGCAGAATATGCCAGCCGCCGGGGATATACTACCTTGACTTTTGATTACCGGGGTATTGGGAAATCCAAACCATCAAACCTAAAGGGTTTTAAGATGAACTTTCTGGATTGGGCCCGCCTGGACCTGGCAGGTGCAGTTAATGAAATGGCCAATGACACGGTCCCGCTATATATAGTGGGCCACTCGTTTGGTGGCCATGCTTTCGGGCTGCTCCCTAATCATCATCGCGTCGAGCGTTTCTATACGTTTGCCACTGGGGCGGGTTGGCACGGTTGGATGCCGTTTTTTGAAGGTCTGCGCGTACGGGTATTGTGGAAAGTGATTCTTCCGATGTTCACCAAATGGAAAGGCTACTTGCCCTGGTCAATCTTGAATATGGGGGAGGATCTGCCTCTGGCGGTTTATCAGCAATGGCGACACTGGTGCCGGTTCCCGCACTATTTCTTCGACGATCCCCAGATGGCGTATATCAAAGAAGATTTTGCATCGGTAAAGACCCCTATCATTGCGGCCAACTCCATGGACGATCCTTGGGCGTTACCACGCTCCCGGGATGCGTTCATGTGGGCGTACCGAAATGCGCCGTTGGAATGCATCGATATTGATGCCAGGCAATTTCCCGGTGGGCTGGGACATATGGGATATTTTCGGGTGAAAGCAAAGCCACTATGGGAGAACGTATTTGAATGGTTTAACCAGCCCCGTTAATTTTCAGATATCAACCCCAAAAACAGTGGCTATCAATTTTAACTCAATGAAGGACTAAGAATGACACAAGCTATCGCAGATCGAAAAGATGTTGATTTTGTACTGTATGAGCAATTTCAGGCAGAAACCCTGAAACAATATCCGGGTTACGAAGAGTTTAACCAAAAGACCATCGGTATGTTGCTCGGAGAAGCACGCAATCTTGCCATCAAGGAACTCTTACCTACCTACACAAAAGGGGACCGTCAGGGTGCTGTGTCTGCAGACGGAAAAGTAAGCCTGCCCGAATGTTTACGCCAGCCATTTTTTTTCTTATGCGAGATCTGCATGCCCTGGACTATGCCCGCCAGCGTCATCAGGGCAGAGCCCTGGAAGATATGCTAAATCCGAATGCGATTTCGGTGCCCATTATTCAGCACCCCGATTGCTCCCCCTGGCGTGCAAAGTGGAAACGGCAGTTAAGAAGTTGGGAGAAACAGCCATGCACCTGGGCAATCGCGTCATGTCGCCGCAATACAAGGAGGCCTTCGCCCATGCATCGCCTTTCCTGAATACCATGGGAGACATCTCTATGGCCTGGATGCTTTTATGGCGTGCAGTCATTGCACAAACACAGCTCAATAAACATGTAGTGCATCTGACAATTGAGGAACAAAAAAGCAAGATGGAGAAAAACAATATGAATTTTGATTTAACCAAAGAACAGAAGATGATTCAAAAAGAAGTCCGCCGTTTCGCAAAAACTGAAATAGCCCCCCGTGTGGCTGAATTCGATGAAAAAGGAGAGTATCCCTATGAAATCATCGAGAAAATGGGCAAGCTCGGATTTATGGGCATTCCATTCCCTGAAGAATACGGAGGTATGGGGGGGGATTGGGTAGGCATGCACCTCTGTATTGAGGAAATCTCTCATGTGGACGGTACTCTGGGGGCCATGTTGGATATTACTACCAGCGTTATCGGCCAGGAGTTGCTGGTTTTCGGCACGGAAGAGCAGAAACAAAAATTCCTTATCCCCATTGCCAAAGGTGAGAAGATCGGCGCATTCGGGATGACTGAGTCGGATGCCGGATCTGATGCAGGGGGCATTGTAACCACTGCCTCTCTTGAGGGTGATGAGTGGGTAATAAACGGCACCAAACAGTTTATCACCAATATCGGCTTGGAGAATGCATCAATTGTCGTGGCGACCGCCAAAACTGTTCTTGAAAACGGAAAAGAAAAAATTTGTACCTATATTGTCCCCAAGGATGCTCCGGGCTTTAGCCTTGGCAAACGTTATAAAAAAATGGCTTGGGCTTCTTCTGCCACCCATGAAGTTATTTTAAACAACTGCCGTATTCCCAAAGAAAATATTCTGGGAGATCCCGGGCGGGGGCTTGCCCAACACCTGGAGGTTCTTGAAACCGGTCGCATCAGTATTGCTGCTGTTGCGACAGGGGTCGCCCAGGCGTGCCTGGAAGCCGCCCTTCGTCATTCCAAGAATAGACGACAATTCGGCACGTCGATTTTTAAGTTCCAGGGAATCCAGTTCAAGCTTGCAAATATGGCAATGAACATTGAGCTGGCAAGGAATCAATACCTGAAAGCCGCGTGGCTGAAGGATAACGGCCGAGCGCATACGTTTGAAGCCACCGTGGCAAAACTTTTTGCCTCTGAAATGTTGGAAAAGGTTGCTAGTGATGCGCTCCAGATTCATGGAGGGTACGGATATATGGATGAATACCCCATCTCGCGTATGTATAAGGGTGCTAAAATTCTTCAAATCGTCGAGGGCACCTCCGAAGTGCTTCGTATGATTCTGGGAGCTATTCTTTATAAAGCTAAATTTTAAATTTTGGCTCATGTCGCGTTTTGGGGTCTTACCCTCATAATCACCCCTAACATTTTGAAATTGTTGATAATTTTTCCAACAGTGCGATTTGTAAGGCTTTGTCATATTTAAAATAGATTCAAACAGTTAGAATAAGCACGCTTTAAAAGACCCTAAAACACCATATGATCCAAACATACATGGCAGTAACCATCTGCCAAAACTAAAGTTGAAACTTTTATTATTCCAGTCTGTTAAGCGGACTTTTATATAAAAAAAAGGAAATACAATCATTATGTTTAACTATCTTCTAAGCGATAAACAAAAACAACTGAGGGATGAGACCAGGGATTTTGTCAAATCCATTCCTGGAAAGATGATCCTGGACATGGATGCAGATAAAATCCAGTTCCCTAAAGAATTTCTTCAAGAAGCCGGAAAACGAAATCTTCTGGGTTGCCGTTACCCTGAAAAATGGGGAGGCCGCGGCATGGACTGGGTGTCCACCTGCATGGTCATGGAAGAAGTGGGCCTGCTTGGCTATATTTTTGCCTGCACATTTGGCGTGGGTGCCGAACTGGTCTGCGATGCCATTATTCTACACGGTAATGACGACCAAAAAGGTAAATATGTCAAGCCTCTGCTCAGGGGGGAAATATTTGCAGCGGAATGCCTGACCGAACCCCGGGGCGGATCTGATTTTTTCGGAACCACCACCATTGCCGAGGACAAAGGAGGGCATTATCTGCTCAACGGTCAAAAACGGTTTATTGTGGGTGGTGAAGGAGCAGATTTTTTCCTGGTCTATGCCCGAACTGATCCTGATGCCAACCCCAGAAACGCCATTTCTTGCTTTATTGTGGATAAAACCTCTGGCGTTAAAAGCGAATACCTCTACGGGCTCATGGGTTGCCGGGGTGGTGGTGCAGCCAGAATAGTATTCAAGGATGTACAAGTACCCAAGGAAAATCTTCTGGGGAAAGTTAACCAGGGTGTTAAAATTTTCAACACCATGATGATCCCGGAACGCCTGGGCACGGCAGCCATGACAATCGGAGCTGCCGCACCTGCCGTGGATGTGGCAACTGGGTATACCTCAAAGAGAAAAGCATTTGGCCAGCCTGTGGCTGGTTTTCAAGGGGTTTCCTTCCAAGTGGCAGAAGCGGTTACTCTGCTGGATGCATCAAGGGCAATGATCTATGCAACCGCCAGGGCAGTGGATCAACAAATTCATGAAAAACAAATTCGACGACTGGTATCTCAAACAAAAAAATTTGTCACAGAATCCTGTCAGAAAGCCGCCCACAACTCCATGCAGGTCATGGGTGGAATAGGATACACCAATATCTATCCTGTGGAACGGATCTTTAGAGATCTGCGCCTTGCCTCTATCTGGACCGGAACCAATGAGGTCATGTCCATGATTATTGCCAATGAATGGTACAAGGAGTATTGGATCAAAAAAAAGCAGAACCGGGTCAGGGATCTGGAACAGGATGCCCAAGAAGCCCAGGCAAAGGATGAAAAAATATTTGAATAAAATCAAGCAAGATGCCGAATTTTGCAAGAAACAATCATATTTTCCCAAACCATATAAAAGCAGCAATTCTAATTATAACACTTAATGGGTTTCATAATTATAATTTGACAATTTTACTCAACCTCATTTCAGCACGTTATGCGCCACTGGTGTTGTCTGAAAGTCCATAATTAGAATTACTGATATAAAAGAGAGATGAGCAATGAATTTTGAATTATCAAAAACACAAAAGGAAATTCAACAAGCAGCCATCGAGTTCGCAAAGGGTGAGTTTGATAAGATGGCAATTTCTGACACCCGGGCACAGGAGTCGGGAAACGGCAGCGGGTGGCAGCTCAACGGATCTAAAAGTCATGTCGTTAACGGGGGAATGGCAAATATATACCTGGTGCTGGCAAAAGAGGACAACCTGGAAACTCCGAGCCTTTTTGTCATAGATACCGATTTTGAGTCAATGTTTTTCCAGCCCTTGGGGCGTAAAGTGGGAATTAACATGGTTAGTATCGTCCATCCGAATTTTAAGGAAGAGCTGGCAAAGGAAGCCGTTGATAGCTGCCTGATTCCAACAAGCATGGTACAGGAGATTTAAATATATGAAGTCGCTATCCCTTATTTCTGCTCTACGTCGTTACAAATCAGAGTCAACGCCTATCATCGGATGTTTTCCTCTCTATCCACCTGTGGAGTTATTTACGGCCATGGGTTTTGCGCCAGTTGTTTTATGGAATTTGAAAAAAAATATTACAGGACTGGCAGATAGTGACCGGCATGTTCAGAGCTATGCCTGCGGGATTGTCCGGGAACTGGTTCAGTTTATCATCTCCGAAGGTGAGTTTCTGAGCGGAATCTTTTTCTACAATGCCTGTGATACCCTGCGCAATACCCCTGAAATATTAACGGTCGCCAATGAGGCGCTGGGAAGATCAACCCCCATGTTCCGTATACACCTGCCCCAGGTAAATCGATCGGTATGTGATCCGGGAATCTATTTTGAAAATGAAATTCGCAGGCTTTTGTCCTCGCTTGAACATGAGTTCGGGCTGACCTTTTCCCCGGAAGCATTCTTTCAGGCCACAAAAGCCTATGCAGAAATGCGTGGACTTTGCATAGCTGCAGAGCAGGGCGTTGCATCGGGTGAAATACCCTTTGGCGCATTTTCCCATGCGGTTTTGGCCGGTTACTATCTGCCAGTGGAGCAGCAGATAGACAAACTTAAAGCATTGATTGCACGAAAATGGGCTTCACCCTCGCAAAATAAGGAAAAGCGCGTCATACTATCCGGTATTATGCCCCCCCCGCCAACGGTGATCAAGGCCATGGAAAATGCCGGGCTGCGGGTTGTCGGTAACGACATTGCAAGTCTCCGACGCTCTTATGGCTATTCTCCTGAACCGGCAGAAGATCCGGCGACATACTATCTTGATATGTTTAGCCGCAGGTTTCCCTGCACCACACTTCTTTATACAGCCGATAACCGGGTGGATACGCTTCTTTCCATGGCGGAGCAAACAAAGGCGGATGGGATGATTTTTATTGGCGAAAAATTTTGTGAACATGAGTACTTTGAATTCCCATACATGGAAAAACGCTTGCAAGAAAAGGGGGTATCAACCCTGACACTGGAGTTCAGCGTAGATGATGCTGACAATGTCGATTCCTATCTCACCCGGGTGGAAGCCTTTTCGGAATTATTGGCATAACAAAGGAGAAAATTATGGCGGCAAATGGAAAAAGCAAAGCGGGGAAAAATTTGTCCGGGATTTTGTTGGATGGGTATACGGATTTGCATCAGCGTGCGGCAGAGGGGGCCTTTTGTGTCTGGATCGCCATCAATGTTCCGGCAGAGGTCTTCGCAGGATTTGAAAATGTGGTTTACGCCGTTCCTGAAAGTCATGCGGCCCTTTGCGCGGGTAAGGGCATCGGAGTTGCCATGTGCGAAAAAGCCGAAAGTATCGGTTACTCCATGGATCTTTGCAGTTATGCTCGCATCGACATAGGCAATTTCAGTGACGGAAGCAAGGACTCTCCAACCTTTGGCTTGCCGAAACCGGACCTTATTGTATCAAATAACAACAATTGTTCTCTTCTATCCAAATGGTTTGATATTCACCACCGGCAATGGAAGGTGCCTCATTTTATCATGGATATCCCTTTTTGTTACAAATCCCAGCAGGAGAAGGATCATGAGTATATTGTAACCCAGATTAAGGATCTGATCCGATTGATTGAGGACCTTTCCGGGCAGTCATTTGACATGGATCGCTTTACCAAGGCAACCCGGCATACATATCGAGGAACCATTCATTGGAAACGGTTTTTAAAAACCGCTGAGCATAGGCCATCCCCCATCACGGCATTTGACAGCTTTGTCCAGATGGCGCCGTTCCTCACCCTGCGTGGATTACCAGTAATGGAAGAGCATTACGCCTTGCTTGCCGATGAGGCCGAGGCAAATCTTGAAGCCGGAAATTTTCCCGTACAAAAAGAGGCCTACCGGTTGTTTTGGGATAATATTGCTCCCTGGCATCAGTTGCGTAAAATGTCGGGCCGTCTGAGTGAATTGAATGTCAATATCGTGGGGGCGACATATACATCATGTGTGGGCGCGGTGGAAGGAGCGTTTGATCTCTATGGTTGGGATGAGAAAGATCCCTTTGACTATTTTGCCCGTATCATGAATTCATATATGTGCCCTCATGGAATGACGCTACGGCTTAAGTCCATGAAAAATGCCATCGAAACTCTGGGTATTGATGGGGTCATTTTTGCTTCTAACCGTTCATGCAAACCTTTTTCTATTACCCAGATGGATCAGCAGAAACGTGTCCGTGACTATTTTGGCATACCAGCCATTATGTTGGAGGTTGACCATGCTGATGCCCGTAAATACAGCGAAGAAAATGCCTTTATGCGCATTGAAGCGCTATTGGAAAATATAGATGCTAAACGCGGACAAAGATGACCGTTAGCCCCATCCCCCTGAATAAGATGGAAAACAGTTTTGTTCCATATCCTGGGATCAGGCATTTCAAAAAATTGGCGGAAAGTTAAAGTAGCTTGTTGATACCTATGGTTCGTAGGCGGTGTTGCCCAAATTATTCGAGCTGTGCGGGTACCAATTATCTACAGCGTTTGGCAAGGCAAATAGATCAAGTTTAGCCTTCAATTTGTATTGTTAGATTACCAATAGTACGGGAATGCTGCTTCAAATCGAGTCAGCAAAGTGCTACCCGCACAGCTCAATATTATTTAAGAGGAAAATATGATTTCTGTCGGAATAGATGTCGGTTCCATAACCACCAAGGGAGCCATTTTAAAAGGGAAAAAACTGCTGGGAACCCATGTGGTCCCCACAGGGTACAATCTACCCAAAGCCGCCCAGGCGGTCCTTGACGTTGTACTTAAACAAGCAGGTTTGCGCAAGGAAGAGGTGAATAATGCGGTCGCAACCGGTTATGGCAGAAATCGTGTCGACATAGCAGACAGGACCATTACCGAAATCACTTGTCATGCGGCCGGGGCATATTTCATGACCCCAAAGATTAAAGGTGTTATCGATATCGGTGGCCAAGACAGCAAGGCCATTTTACTTGACAGCCACGGGCATGTAGAAAACTTTGTCATGAATGATAAATGTGCTGCGGGCACCGGCAGGTTTCTTGAGGTCATGGCCCGGGCCCTTGAAGTTGATCTGGATGCGTTTGGTGATATTGCAAAGAGGGCTGATCAACCCGCCAGGGTGAGCAGTCTCTGTACAGTTTTCGCCGAATCAGAAGTGATCTCCCTTATTTCACAAGGGGAGAGAAAAGCCAATATCATTGCCGGTATCCACCAGGCTATCGCAGCACGGGTTGTCGCCATGAGCTCCAGGATAGGTATAAAGGCTCCGGTTGTCATGACCGGCGGTGTCGCCCGCAATAGTGGTGTAGTCCGCGCCATCTCAAAGAAAATGGGCACGGAGATAATCATCTCAGACTACGCTCAGATAAACGGGGCCATTGGTGCAGCATTGCTTGCATCAAACCAATAAGTCTACGCTCGTAAGAGAGTCGAATAAATCAAGAATGTACCTCACTGCCTGTACTGAAAACAATGGGCAGGTTCCTCTTGATGATTTATAACTATTGACGATCTCATCCACATATCCCACCTTGGCACAGTACCCCCCTGTGTCAGGATAGATGTCACCTCAATTGAAAAATCAAAACCGGGGGCATTGAGGTAATTTTATGGTATACCCGATTAAAATGAAAGAGGCAGTA
>JASFYZ010000419.1:0-8652 GCA_045046665.1 Desulfobacterium sp. | reverse complement strand
CCTCAGGCGCTTTATTGCAACTCAATGCCGATGGCACTTCCGGTGAATTCAATGATGTGAGCTGCGGCAATATAGAGAAAAAATTGGGGCTTCACGCATCTCCAACGACCGTGCTTAATTTCGGTAATAATAACGACTGTATTGGTTATCTGTGCGGGAAAGAGAATAGTGGTCTTGCCCACATGTTTCAAATGATGAATGCCGCCAGAATAAATACCGGTGTCAGTGGAATGACCCTGGGCAGCACTGCTTACAGAAATGCCCTGGAATATACCAAAAATCGTGTTCAGGGCAGGGATATTGCCGGTAGACAAAAAGGGGATGTTCCCATTATTGACCACCCCGATATCCGGCGAAATCTTTTGTGGATGAAGGCAGCTGTGGATGGTATGCGGTCCATGATTTATACTGCGGCCCTGCGGGCGGATTTAGCGGCGCAACTGCCTGAAGGTGAAGAAAAAACCCATCATATGAATCTGGTGGATTTTTTAACCCCCATTATTAAAGCCCACTGCTCTGATATGGGATTTCGCGTATGTGAAACTGCCATCCAATGTCTGGGCGGCTATGGTTTCTGTAAAGATTTTCCTCTGGAACAGTATCTCAGAGATGCCAAAATCATGTCTCTTTACGAGGGAACAAACGGTATTCAGGCCATGGATCTTCTGGGACGAAAAATGACCCTCAGGAATGGCGCCTCTTTTATGGCCTTTAAAAATGAGATCAAAGGTTTTTGCGATAAAAACAGAGAACATCCCGAATTGGGAGACAAAGTAAGGGCACTTGAAGGGGTTGCCAAAAGTCTGTGGGAAACCGCAGGAGAACTTCAGAAAAAAAAGGAAACCGACCCCCTGCAGTGGGCCTCGTATACCTATCCTGCCTTCACCGCCTTTGCCGATATTACCATGAGCTGGGTACTGCTGGATATGGCCATTATTTCCTATCCCCATACTGAAAAAAAGGGTAAAAAGAACGATTTCTATAGAGGGAAAGTGCTCCAGGCCACCTATTTCGTGGATACAACCCTTCCCCATACCCAGGCCACCCTTGAAATCTGTCAGCGGAACAGTAGGGAAATTGTCATCGTACAGGATAATGCATTTTAACCCAAAGGATACGGACGGGATATGAAGGAGTAAAAAATGGTGTTTAAAGAGGATGATGTTTTGGTGATGGATGCGGTTCGCACGGCCTTTGGCCGGGCGGGTGAAAAAGGAATTTTTTGGAAAACCAGGGCTGAGGATATGTCCGTTGCCGTACTACAGGGCCTGATGAAACGAAATCCCCAGGTATCCCCGGACATGGTGGAGGATCTTATCTGGGGTGCCACCAATCAAATAGCAGAGCAGGGTGCTACCATTGGAAGAATGATCTCAATGCTGGCGGACTGGGGATGGGGAGTTCCCGGGTGTTCCGTGGACAGAATGTGTGCAGGGGGGCTGACGGCGGTGGGGTTTGGTGTCTCCTACATTGCAAGCGGTATGGCGGACTGCTTGGTGGCCGGTGGTGTGGAGCATATGGGACATCTGCCCATGGGCTATATGCGGGATTCACATCCCAGATTAAAGGAGGTCATGGGCGGCGCATCAGCCTTCAAAATGGGGATGACCGCAGAAAATATCCATGACCTGTGCCCTGAATTGACTAAAGAGATGGCCGATGCCTATGCCGTGGCATGCCAGCAGAAAACCCATCTGGCCGTAACCAGCGGAAAGATGGCGGATATGATTATCCCCATGGAAGTAGAACTGGCCGGTGGAACCCGGATAACCGCTGATAAAGATCAACATCCCCGGCCGGAAACCACCATGGAAAGTCTTAATAAACTCAAGACACCCTTTAGAGAAGAAGGTCGCGTTACCGCAGGTAACGCTTCTGGCCTCAACGACGGCGCAGCGGCTGTGCTTCTGATGAATGGGAAAAAAGCCAGAAAACTTGGTATGGTGCCCCAAATGCGCTGGGTCTCCACTGGGGTGGCTGCTGTTGATCCCAAGATCATGGGCACGGCTCCGGTGCCTTCAACTTTAAAAGCACTTTCCAGGGCCGGTCTGACCATGGAGGATATGGACATCATAGAGATTAATGAAGCTTTTGCCATCCAGGCATTGTACGATTTGGATCGTCTGGGCCTGAAAGTCGATGATCCCAGGGTTAATATCTGGGGAGGAGCCATTGCCTATGGTCATCCGCTGGCATCGTCCGGTCCCCGGTTGATTGCATTTATGCAGAGACTTTTTAAGGAAAAAACCACTGCAAGATATGGTCTCACCACCATGTGTGTGGGAAGAGGACAGGGGTATTCAATGGTCTGGGAAAACCTGAATAGACAATAAAAATGCAGAAAATGATTACAACTCGGGATATTTGTCCCAGGAATGACGCCCCAGGTGTTGATCTAATGAGTTTGGCAATACCTTTGATTGTGATCAATATTGCATTAACAGCGGGAGAACAAACGTGCCGTTATATAAAAAATTAAAATATAACGTAACTCGTCATATTGCCATGATTACGATCAATCACCCACCGGCTAACACTTGGAATCTTGCCACCATGGAAGAATTTGAAGATAGCATTGAAAGGGCTGCGGATAATGAGGACGTCAGAGTGGTTCTTATAACCGGAAGTGGAGAGAAATGTTTTTCCGCAGGTTTTGATGTCAGTGATGCGGCAAATGTCGATATCATCAGCCCAATGGGGCGTGATTTATGGCGAAGAATAGATCGTTTTTCAAAGCCTACCATAGCCCTCATAAATGGTCATGCTCTGGGCGGCGGGTTGGAGCTTGCCATGTCATGTCATTTTAGAATCATGGTGGATAACCCCAAGGCAATGCTCGGACTTACAGAACTGAATCTCGGTATTATTCCAGGTTGGGGAGGAACACAGCGTCTTGTCCGTCTTGTGGGAAGATCCCGTGCGTTGGATATGATTTTGTTCAGTAGACGAATTAACGTTAGTGAAGCATTGGAGATTGGGCTTGTTGATCGGAAGGTCTCTCCCGACTTGTTTCGGGAAGAAGGCATTTGTTTTGCTGAAGAATTGGCAAATCGCCCCCCCATAGCTGTAAAATATGTCCTGGATGCTTTTTCTGAAGGGCTCTACCATGGACTTGATCAGGGTCTTAAAGTTGAAGCTTTGGGCAGTGCCGTAGTTCGTAATACAGAAGATCGCAATGAAGGATTTAAGGCTTTTATGGAAAAACGAAATCCTCACTTCAATGGAAGGTAGGCGCGTTTGCAAATAACACGATAATAACGTAAGCCTGACCCAGTTGGCCGCCAAATATGAGGAGTGTCCGATGTTGTGACCAATACCTTTCAATGTAATTTTAAAAATATCAAAAATAAGGAGAATTGAAATGAATTTTGAAGACATTCTATATGAGAAATCAGAAGGCGTTGCAAGGATTACAATTAACAGACCCGAAAAATATAATGCCTGTGCACCCCAGACGGTTTATGAATTAACCCGGGCTTTTACCGATGCGTGGGTTGATAAGACCATTGGGGTTGTCGTGTTAACCGGTACGGGCGATAAAGCCTTTTGTACCGGAGGAGATCAATCGGTGAGGGATCTGGGGGGATATTCCGGCACCATTGCTGCGTTACCCCTTGAGGTTGGCTGGCAGCAGGTAAGCCAGCTAATTCGATCCATACCCAAGCCGGTGATTGCAAGGGTCAATGGGTATGCCATCGGTGGTGGCCATGTCTTTCATGTGGTTTGCGATTTCTCAATCGCATCGGAAACGGCAAAATTTGGGCAGGCAGGCCCAAAAGTGGGAAGCTTCGACCCCGGGTACGGCACCGGTGATCTGGTCCGGGCAGTGGGGTTGAAAAAAGCAAAAGAGATCTGGTACATGTGCCGCATTTACTCAGCCAGGGAGGCATTGGATATGGGGCTTGTCAATGCTGTTGTTCCACACAATGAGCTGGATAACGAGGTGAAAAAGTGGTGCGAGGAGCTTCTGGAAAAAAGCCCGACAGCACTTAAAATGCTTAAATATGCATTTCACGCCGAATTTGATGGCATTACAGGCATTACCAACCTTGGTGTGGGCGGGTTGAGCATGTTTTATGGCACCGAAGAGTCCGCCGAAGGAAACAATGCTTTCAAGGAAAAACGAAAACCGGATTTTTCAAAATTCAGATAATCCGAATATTTGTCCGATACAATTTAGCCCGTCAGTTATAAACGTCTAAAAACACATATGATAATGGCATAGTTGGAGTGTATTTGATTGTGCCTCATGTTTTAGTTTCGGAGGAATATTGTTATGGAATTTGGTTTTACTAAGGAACAGAAGCAGATAGCAGATGCAGTGAGAGAATTCGCTCAAAAAGAAGTTCTTCCTCAGTATTCAAAATGGGATAGAGAGAAAATTTTTCCTCTGGAACTTTGGAAAAAAATCGGGAATCTGGGGCTTCTTGGGATGAATCTTTCACCGAAAGACGGGGGATTGGGCGCAGATTGCGTAACCCAGGGAATAGCATCTGAAGAGCTCGCAAAAGGTGATCCAAACTTGAGTTCTGCAGCCTTTGCTGCAACAGAATTATGCTGTTGCATGATGGCTCATGGCACAGATGCCATGAAAGCAAAATTTCTGGAGCCCATCATTGCAGGAGATATGGTTCCTGCCTTTGCGCTGACCGAGCCCCATTGCGGCACCGATGCCGCAGCTATGTTATCCCAGGCTGTGAAAAAAGGGGATCATTATATTTTAAACGGAGAAAAATCCGGTATTACCTCCATCATGGTAGCAGGTGTAGCCGTGGTTTTTGCGAAAACAGATTCTGATAAAGGAGCCAAGGGGGTAAGCGCTTTTGTTGTTCCCACTGATTTGCCCGGCGTTTCTCTGCAATCCTTTAATGACATGGGGGGAAAGGCGCTTGTCAGAGGATCCATTTTTATGGATAACGTCGAAATTCCGGCTGATTATCTGCTTGGAAACGAAGGTGAAGGATTTAAGCTTGGAATGAAATCTTTTGATGTCAGTCGTGTGTATCTTGCTTTACTTTGCATTGGTGCCGCAGAAATATCCCTTAAGGAAACGATTGCCTATACCAAAGAGCGGAGTAGTTTTAATAAGCCCCTTGCTAAATATGAAGGCGTTTCTTTTCCCATTGTTGAACATCTCAGCATCATTGAATCGGTTCGGCTGCTTTGTTACAAATCTTTATGGTTGAGAGACAACAATAAACCCCATACCAAAGAAGCCGCAATGGTGAAATGGATGGCTCCCAAATTTTCCGTTAATGCGATCCATGATTGTCTGCTTTTACACGGCCATTATGGGTTTACGGAAGATTTGCCTTTGGAGCAGAGATTGAGGGATGTCATGGCCATTGAAATAGCTGACGGGACGGCCCAGGTATCCAAAATGATAATTAGCCGGGAAGTTTTTGGCAAGGCCTATTTGCCTTATAAATAAGAGAACTTACACACTCGATTTAAAAAAAGGAGGCTGTAGTATGTATGAATTAACGGATAAAGTAGCGATTATTACTGGTGGGTCAAGGGGTATTGGTAAGGGGATCGCCACAATCATGGCAAAACAGGGTGCTAAAATCGTGATTGCCGATCTTTTAAAGGATGAAGCTGAAAAAACGGCAGCAGAAATTAACAGTAATGGTGGTACTGCCATGGCTGTTGAAACAGATATATGTAATTTTGATCAAGTTAAGTCCATGGTCTCACAATCAAAAGAACAATTTGGCTCCATTGATATTCTGGTAAATAATGCAGGTTGGGATAAGATGGTCCCTTTTTATCAGACAGATCCGGATCTTTGGGGCAAAATTATTGATATCAATTACAGAGGCGTGCTCAATTGCGTATTTTGTGCCATGGAAGAGATGAAATCCCAGAACAGTGGCAAAATTATCAATATTGCTTCGGATGCAGGAAGAGTCGGCAGCAGTGGTGAAGCCGTTTATGCCGGTACCAAAGGTGCTGTAATTGCTTTTTCCAAATCAATGGCAAGGGAACTTGCCAGAAACAAGATCAATGTAAACGTGATTTGTCCCGGCCCCACCAATACCCCGTTGGTTATGGAAATGAAAAATGACAGCGAGTTTAACAACAAAGTGCTTTCCGGCATGGAAAAAATTATTCCCCTGAAGCGAATGGGAGTTCCTGAGGATATTGCATATGCAGTAACCTTTCTATCTTCAAAGGAATCGGATTTTATAACGGGTCAAGTACTTAGCGTCAGTGGCGGATTAACCATGGCAGGTTGATATTCCATGATTCGGTTGTTTGCAGCATCTTTGTAGCAGAATGGGAATGGGGTTGTATTTTTTACAACCGCCATCTCTGCCCACCGACACAACGAACATTGCGAACTATGAAAATAAAAAGATATTTCATAGCACTACAGCGATACTTAAACGTTCCCCTAAAAAACGCAAACTATTTTACCTATGATTAATGGGCATTCTTCATATGACCCCCAAAAGTACTTTACAATCTTTCGAGCTGTGCGGGTAGCAATTATCTACAGTGTTTGCCAAGGTAAATAAATCAAATTTAGCCTTCAATTTATATTGTTAGATTACAAATAAGTAGCAGGACATAAATTTTTTCCCCTTTATGCATCAGGTAATTGCTTTGATGATAGGTGTTATTCAAAATCTTAACAGGAAAAAATTTTCGTCCAGGCACTTAGCACGGAAATACTGCTTCAAATCAGGTCAGCAAAGTGCTACCCGCACAGCTCGCAATCTTTTGGGAAAAAAGCCTCTGCAAATGGGGAATACTCTAAAAAAGTGTAAAATACTTTTGAAGGATGCCGATTAATGCTGATTAATCTCATGAAAAATCAATTACCATAAGGTTTTAAGTCAAAGTGTCGCTGTAGTGATAGTAAAATGCAACTAAAATACAAGCCTGATTCTGTTTTGTTTAATTTCGAAAAACCGGCCTGAACAAATTTAAATATCGAATATAGTGTAAATATTATTTGGGAATACTCCCGTTATGGAGGATGGATAAAATGAAAAATTTTACGTATAACAGCGATATGTTTATAGATATTTTTGAAAATGAATTTACCTATCATAATGGTTTCTTACGAAATGTTCACCGTTATAAAAATAGAACGGCACTGACCTGCCCGGAAAGGGAAAAAAGCTGGACATATTCACAGTTAAATCGGGAAAGTAACAAACTTGCCAACGCCCTGATCGCTGATGGGGTACAAAAGCAGGATATTATAATGTATCAATTATTTAATTGTGCAGAATTCGTATTTCTCTATCTTGCCCCGCAAAAAATAGGCGCAATTAACTGCCCGATTAATTTCCGACTTTCTTATGGGGAGACTGCCTATAGCATTGATGACAGTAAACCCAAAGTTTTTTTCTATGACGCAGAAATGAAAGATGTTTGTGAAAAAGCTTTAAATAAGGCCGATCATAAACCTGAAAAAATTGTAATGGTTGATATTTCAAAAAACGAAACGCCTTTTGCGGGTTCCATTTCCTATGATGAGTATGTAAAAGATGCTTCTGATGAGAATCCGGAAATCAGCAGGCCCACCCATATTTATGATGAAATCACTCGATTATATACCTCCGGTACCACAGGAATGCCCAAAGGCGTGCCGTTGAACAATATCAACGATATTATGAGTGCCCATGATGTACTGATGCATTTTCCACTTTGTTCCATTGATAAGACAATGAACATGACCCCCTGGTTTCACCGGGGAGGGTTGTATTCTGGAGGACCCAACCCCACTCTTTATGCCGGTGGTGAGCTTGTGGTGTTGAGAAATTTTGATCCACCCACTATTTTATCATATGTGGAAAAGTACAATATAACGTTTCTCATTGGTGCCCCGGTAACGCTTAAAGCCATTAATGGTGAACAATTGAAGACAAAACGGGATTTGAGCAGCCTTAAAGGAATTGTTACCATGGGAGCCCCCCTTGAACGAAATGCCTGTATTGAATTTCAGGAAAATCTGACTCCGAATATTTTTAATGGTTATGGGTCAACAGAGGCTTTCTGGAATACATTTTTACGACCCTATGATCTTCCGGAAATGGCAGGAGCTGCCGGTAAATCATGCACTGATGATGATATGGCTGTTGTAAAGCTTTATCCAGATCGTTTTGCAGAGCCCTCCGATGTTGTTGATAGAGATAATGAGACCGTGGGAGAAGTGATTATAAAAGCCCCTGGTAAATGTGCGTATGATTATATTAATAAGCCGGATGAGGCAGCAAATAAATTCCGCAATGGGTGGCTGTATATTGGCGATCTGGGCACTTGGAATGATGATGAGTTTGTGACCATTGTAGGTAGAAAAGACGATATGCTAATCTCTGGAGGAGAAAACATACAGCCAGCACAAGTGGAAGAGGCCATTAACGAAAATCCCAAAGTTGAAGAATGTGTCGTCACAGGTGTGGCCGATGAAAAATGGGGGCAGGTGGTTGTGGCATATGTTATTCGAAAAGACCCATCTTTAAGCGTTAGGGAACTTGATGATTTTTGCAAACAACATCCCATGCTTGCCCGATATAAAAGGCCGAAATATTATAAATTTACAGATAAGGTGGATATCACAGCCACCGGGAAAAAAATTCATTATAAGGCCAAATCCCGGGCAGAAGAAGATATGAAAAATGGAACTTTTGAAAAAGT
>JASFYZ010000418.1:0-3645 GCA_045046665.1 Desulfobacterium sp. | reverse complement strand
TCCTGGATAAAATCAAAGATCATCAGGAAACCCTCTTCTACATCCACGAAACCATTGAAAACGGGTGGAGTCGGGATGTCATGGCATTGCAGATCAAGTCAAACCTTTATTCCCGACAGGGGAAAGCCATTACCAATTTTAAAATGACGCTGCCGGAACCACAGTCGGATCTGGCCCAGCAAACCATCAAAGATCCCTACAGCTTTGACTTTCTCACATTCACAAAACCTTTTAATGAAAGGGGTATTGAAAACCAGCTGATCAACCACATCACAAAATTTCTGCTGGAATTGGGAAAAGGATTCGCCTTTGTGGGGCGACAGTATCACCTGGAAGTTGGAGAGAGTGACTACTATCTGGATCTGTTGTTTTACCACATAAAATTAAAATGCTATGTGGTTGTTGAGCTAAAAAACACAAAATTCATCCCTGAATATGCTGGCAAGCTAAACTTTTATCTTTCGGCAGTGGACAGTTTCCTCAAATCAGAAACAGATCAGCCAAGCATTGGGATTTTGCTCTGTCGGGACCGGAACAAAATCGAAACGGAATTTGCGCTGAGGGATATCAACAAACCCATGGGGGTCAGTGAGTTTACACTGATTGAAAATCTGCCAGAGAAGCTGAAAAGCAGCTTGCCCACCATCGAAGAACTTGAAAGCGATTTAGAAAGACTGGAAGAAAAAATGGGAACGCCTACTCCAAACCCGGAAAACGTTTTTGGATCTCCTTCCCGAATTTCCGGTTCCAGCTCCCCGAATCTGGATCACAGCTCCCTGAATTTAAATGAAAGCCAGAACAAAGACGAATGCCTCGTTTCAGAACGCATTAATACGCCGAAAGGTAAATAGCCATGAAATTCACCGAAGCCCAGCTTGAAGCGGCCATCATAGAACTCCTTGGCAAGGCGGGTTATCCCCATATGCTGGGGGAGGCGATTGACCGGCAGCCCCAGGAGGTATTGATCACGGCGGATCTCAAGGCATTCCTGGCCAGGCAGTATGCAGGGGACGGCATCACACCGGGTGAAATTGATTCGGTTATCCGGCAGTTGGAAGCCTATCCGGCGGCGGATCTCTATGAGAGCAACAAGGCCATCATGAAGCTGGTTTCGGATGGATTTCTGCTCAAGCGTGAAGACCGGGACCAGAAAGACCTCTATGTACAGCTGATTGACTATTCGGACCTGGTGGCGTTTCGGGAACCAAGGGCAGGGGAGGTGCCGTTCATTGCGGCAGAAGAAATGGCTGTTTACCAAACGGGCGGCAATATCTTCAAAATGGTGAGCCAGCTGGAGATCATGGGCCATGAGAAGCGGATACCGGATGGGATTCTCTACATCAACGGGCTGCCCCTGGTGGTGTTTGAATTCAAGAGTGCCATCCGTGAGGAGGCAACGATTCATAATGCCTTTGTCCAGCTGACAGTGCGCTACAAACGTGATATCCCCGAGCTGTTTAAATACAATGGGTTCTGTGTGATCAGCGACGGGGTGAACAACAAGGCGGGTTCATTTTTTGCACCCTATGAATTCTTCTACGCCTGGCGGAAGACCGACGGCGGGGATCTGATCGAAAAAGACGGAATTGACTCCCTCTATTCCATGATCAAGGGGCTGTTTCAGCCCACCCGGCTGTGTGATGTGATCCGCAACTTTATCTATCTGCCCGACACCTCCCGGCATGAGGAGAAGATCCTCTGCCGGTATCCCCAATACTATGCGGCAACCAAGCTCTATGGAAACATTTTGCGACACATGCGGCCCAAAGGCGATGGCAAGGGCGGCACCTATTTTGGGGCCACGGGCTGCGGGAAGAGCTTTACCATGTTGTTCCTGGCGCGGCTCTTGATGAGGAGCCTTGATCTGTCGAGCCCGACCATTGTCTTGATTACGGATCGCACGGATTTGGATAAGCAGCTCTCAGGCCTCTTTACCCATGCCAAGGGCTATATCGGGGATGAGTCCGTGATCAGTGTGGAGAGCCGGTCACAGCTGCGGGACCTTTTAAAAGGGCGTAACAGCGGCGGGGTTTTTCTCACCACGATTCATAAGTTCACCGAGGACACGGAGCTTCTGACTGAACGCAACAATGTGATCTGCATCTCGGATGAGGCCCACCGCAGTCAGGTGAATCTGGACCAGAAGGTGAGAGTAACGAAAGAGGGGGTGAAAAAGACCTTTGGCTTTGCCAAATATCTGCACGACTCACTGCCCAACGCGACCTATGTGGGCTTCACTGGCACGCCCATTGATGCGACTCTGGATGTTTTCGGCGAGGTGGTGGATGCCTACACCATGACGGAATCTGTGGTAGATGGGATCACGGTGCGCATTGTTTATGAAGGCCGGGCCGCAAAGGTACTGCTGGACAACAGCAAGCTTGACCAGATTGAAGAGTACTATGCCCGTTGTGCAGATGACGGGGCCAGTGACTACGCAATCGAGGGCAGCAAACGGGCCAACCTGCAAATGACCTCAATTCTCGGGGACCCTGACCGTTTAAAGGCGCTGGCCGCAGATTTTGTTGATCATTATGAGGCACGAATTAAAGAGGGTGCCACCGTCGCCGGAAAGGCAATGTTTGTAAGCAGCAGCCGTCTGATCGCCTATGATTTCTACAAAAAGGTGATAAGTTTACGTCCCCAATGGGCAGAGGTGAAGGTGTGTGCCGACGGAGAAAAACTCACCGAACAGGAAAAGAAAAAGATCATGCCCATGGAGCGCATCAAACTTGTGATGACCCGGGGCCAGGATGATGAAACAGCGTTATACAAAATGCTGGGGACCAAAGAATACCGAGAAAAATTGGATAAGCAGTTCAAAGACCCCAAATCCAATTTCAAAATTGCCATTGTGGTGGATATGTGGCTCACGGGCTTTGATGTGCCCTTCCTTGACAGCATGTACATAGACAAACCCGTCAAACGTCATAACCTGATCCAGACCATCTCCCGGGTGAACCGGAAGTATAAACAGAAAGAAAAAGGACTGATCATCGATTACATCGGCATCAAGAAGCAGATGAACCTGGCCCTGGCACATTACGCCAAAACCGATACCGCAAATTTTGAGGATGTGAAGCAATCCATTGTGGTGGTCAGGGACCATCTGGACCTCATGCGTGGGATCTTTCACAGGTTTGATTCTGTCTCTTATTTCTCAGGTCAGCCCATCCAACAACTCCACTGCCTCAACATGGCTGCTGAATATGTCCAGCTTACCGACGCCATTGAGAAGCGCTTCATGTTCCTGGCCAAACGCATGAAAGCCGCCTATGACATCTGTGTTGGGTGTGATGAATTTGCCCAGGACGAGCGGGATCATGTCCATTTCTACCTGGCCGTGCGATCCATTGTTTTTAGACTCACCAAGGGAGATGCTCCAGACCTTGCCCAAATGAACGCCAGGGTACATGAAATGATTGCCCAGGCCCTGAAGAGTGACGGGGTCGAAGAGATTTTTAAGATGGGGCAGGGCGATACGGCCGAGGTGGATATTTTTGATGCAGATTATCTGGCCAAGATAGAAAAGATCAAGCTGCCCAACACCAAAATTAAATTGCTCCAGCAGTTATTGGCCAAGGCAATTGCAGAGTTCAGGAAGGTCAACAAGCTCAAAGGAGTTGTGATGGGAAACGTGGCTGT
>JASFYZ010000417.1:0-5297 GCA_045046665.1 Desulfobacterium sp. | reverse complement strand
ATATATGGCGGTGGCATTCCTGGTGGCCTGTGGTGGTGTTTTTTTTCTCAAGAGATGGGCCAGAAAGCGGCTGGAGGCCACGGGTGATATATTTCCGGTGCTCAGAGTGTCCCTGGTGCTGCTTTTGGGAATGCCCCTTATGGCGTGGCTTTTTGCCGGTGCCCCCACAGAAATGAATCTTCCCCGACTTTCTGGTTTCAATTTTAAAGGCGGGGTAAGTGTCAGTCCGGAATTTGCCGCGTTGTTGTTGGGGCTTGTCCTTTATACGGCGGCCTTTGTGGCAGAGGTAGTTCGAGCCGGTATCCAATCCGTGAGCAAGGGACAGACCGAAGCTGCCTTATCCATTGGACTCAAGCCGGGGCAGGTGCTCAACTTGGTCATTCTTCCCCAGTCATTGCGGGTGATTATCCCCCCGCTGACAAGCCAGCTACTCAACCTTACCAAAAACAGCTCCCTTGCCGTGGCCATTGGGTATCCTGATTTTGTTTCCGTGGCAGGTACCACCATTAATCAGACGGGCCAAGCCATTGAGGGGGTGGCCATGATTATGATTGTTTACCTCTTTTTCAGCCTGTCCACATCTGCATTCATGAACTGGTATAATAAGAAAATTAAACTTGTGGAAAGATAAAAAATGGAAGCCAACTCCCAGCAACAAGACACCCCCATGGTGAAACCCCCGGTGGCCAGTGTGGGAGCCATTGGATGGGTTCGAACCAATCTTTTCAATGGTCCCTTTAATTCTCTTTTAACCCTTGGGGTCATTTACCTACTCTGGATCAGCGTTCCCCCCTTTGTGCGATGGGCCTTTGTGGATAGCGTATGGATGACAGACAGCCAGGGCTGTCAAAATATTGACGGGGCCTGCTGGTCCGTGATTCCGGCCAACTTTCGGTTTATTATTTTTGGATTTTATCCCCATGATCTCCAGTGGCGGCCCCTTTTGGCCATGGTGATTCTGGTGGTCATGCTTTTTTACAGCCAGGATCGCAAGCGCTGGAAAAAATCACTCCTTTACCTCTGGTGGGTGGCGCTTGTCATCATGGGACTTCTGATGAAGGGAGGGGTTCCGGGCCTTGTATCTGTGGAAAGTTCCCAATGGGGAGGTTTACCCCTGACCCTTCTCTTATCGGTGTTCGGGCTTGCCTCTGCCTATCCTGTGGGTATTATCCTGGCCCTGGGGCGGCAGTCAAAAATGCCGGTGATTAAATCCCTTTGTGTGGTCTATATTGAGCTGATACGCGGGGTTCCCCTGATCAGTCTTTTGTTTATGTCATCGGTGGTGTTTCCTCTTTTTTTACCAGAAGGAGTGAGCGTTAATGCTATTTTGCGTGCCCAGGTGGCCATCATTCTTTTCACCGCTGCATACATTGCAGAAGTGGTGCGCGGAGGGCTCCAGGGAATGAACCAGGGACAATATGAGGCCGCCGATGCCCTGGGGCTCAACTATTTTCAGACCATGCGGTTGGTTATTTTGCCCCAGGCCCTTAAAATTGTGATCCCCCCTTCGGTGAGCATCCTTATTTCAGCATTCAAGGATACCTCCCTTGTGGTTATCATTGCATTGTATGATCTCTTAAAAACCACCCAGTCAACCCTCTCTGACCCCAAGTGGATGGGGTATTCAGCAGAGGCCTATATCTTTGTGGCGTTAATTTATTTTGTTTGCTGTTTTTTCATGTCCAACTACAGCCGCAGACTGGAACAGGAGCTTAACAGAGAGTTATGATCCAACCTGAATATTTATACCATAACGGCCTGGCCCTGATGTCGCTGACTTTCGGGGGCATGCACTGTAATAAATCCTGAAAATGATAACCATATACATTGGATAAATCCCATGAACGATACCCAGGCAGCAAATTTTGAAATCGAAGAAAATTCTGATATCATACAAATTACGGATATGCACAAGTGGTATGGGGACTTTCATGTCCTCAAAAACATTACGCTTCAGGTTAAAAAGCAGGAACGAATTGTCATCTGCGGGCCTTCTGGATCTGGAAAGTCTACCTTGATCCGGTGCATCAACCGCCTTGAGGAGCACCAGAAGGGTAAAATAGTTGTGGACGGCATTGAGCTTACCAATGATTTGAAAAATATTGAAAAGATCCGGGCCGAAGTGGGAATGGTATTCCAGCATTTTAACCTTTTCCCCCATCTAACCATCCTTGATAATCTGACACTGGGGCCCATCTGGGTGAGAAAAACCCCCCGGGCCGAGGCTGAAGAGATCGCCATGCACTACCTTGAAAAGGTGCGCATTGCCGAGCAGGTAAAAAAATATCCGGGTCAGCTTTCCGGGGGACAGCAGCAGCGGGTGGCCATTGCCAGAAGCCTTTGCATGAAGCCTAATGTGATGCTCTTTGATGAACCCACGTCTGCCCTGGATCCGGAAATGGTTAAAGAGGTTCTGGATGTCATGATCAGCCTGGCCAATGATGGCATGACCATGATTGTGGTGAGCCATGAAATGGGATTTGCCAGAAGTGTGGCCCATCGGGTATTGTTCATGGATTATGGAGAGATTGTGGAAGAAAATACCCCCCAGGCGTTTTTTGATAGTCCCCAGCATGATCGAACCAAACTTTTCTTAAGTCAGATACTTGATTAAATGCTGTATTGCCTTATTCTTAATACCATTGTGCCTTGCCCAGATTTGATTTAGTGCCCTTTTTTTGTTAAAAAGGCAATGTTAATTAATATGAAACCCTGATTAGGATGGTATGACCAGCCAGTTAATACTTTTGTTCGTCTGCATAATTTTTTCAGCTTTTTTTTCTTCGGCCGAAACCGCTTTATTTTCCATCAGCAGGGTAAGAGCACTTCACCTTGCCAAAGGGGGGAAACGGGTGGATGAGGTCATTGTTAAAATGAAGCAGGATTCCCACAAACTCCTTTCCACGATTCTCATTGGAAATAATCTTGTAAATATTGGGGGATCTTCCCTGGCAACGGCTCTTGCCATGGATTATTTTCAATCCAATGCCGTGGGCATCTCCACGGGTATCATGACCTTGATTATTCTGGTGGTGGGGGAAATTTTCCCTAAATCCTTTGCCACCCGGAATAATATTTTTGTTTCACGCATTGTTATTATCCCCTTATTTTGGATGTCAAAAGCCTTCTTTCCGCTGATTATGGTGTTAAATTTTATTCCCAGGCTTCTTCGCAGCGTGGATGGTGCCCCGCCCGTCACTGAGGATGAGTTGATGACCATGGTGGAAGTGGTGGAAGAAGAGGGGGAGATCAAAGAGGAGGAAAAAGAGTTTATTTCCAACATCTTTGAATTTGATGATACCAGTGCCTCGGAGATCATGACCCCCCGGGCTGACATGTATGTCCTTGACATCAATGATCCACTGGATATTAAAGCCATTTTACAATCAGGGTTCACCCGCATTCCGGTGATGGATGGACACATTGATAATATTATCGGTGTGTTGAACATTAAGGATCTTTTTGCAAGCTACCATGATACCTGTGAAAATACCATGGGGGCATTGGATGTCAGGGAGGTCATCCGGGATGCCTATTTTATCCCGGTGTCCAAAAAATTGGATTCTCTTTTGCACGTCTTTAAGCGGATTAAACTCCACATCGGGATTGTGGTGGATGAGCATGGTGGGGTGTGCGGTCTTGTCACTATGGAGGATGTCTTGGAGGAAATCGTGGGAGAGATCAGTGATGAGACAGACCGCATTGATCCCCATATTGTCACCCTTAAAGGGAAAAAATGGATTGTACTGGGCAAGACAGAAATTGATGAAATTAACAAGGCCTTGGAACTGGTTATTCCAGAATCAAGTGATTATGATACGTTTTCGGGATTCGTTTTGGATAAGTTAGGCCGAATTCCCAAGGTGGGTGAAAGTATCAAAATTGGAAAATATACGGCCACGGTTAAGGATCGGGAGGGAAATCGTATCCGAAAGTTCGTTCTCAAAGAGTTATAAAAATTCTTGACATTGGTAAGCCTGCCCTGTATAGAAAATAGTCTGTACTAAAATAATTTAATTTTATGAGTGCATCAATTGAGTTAGACTTTTTTACTATTGAAACAGCGTCCCCGACCAGGAGATTCATGCACAATGTTTAATCTTTTTACACACCGATATTTTTTTTATTTCCGGTTTTATTTTAGAACCGGTCTGCAGGCGGTGCGCTGAAGAATAGTTTGACAAGATAACAAATAAAGAGCCGCAGCAGACCTTAAATGGTCTCTGCGGCTTTTTTTGATTTTAAAGGGCTGTACGGAGATCGGTTTTCGTACAGCCTTTTTTATTTTGAATAAGGAATTGTCCCATGGATGAAATAAAAAAAGATATTGAAACTCGGCTGGCATCATTGAGGGCAGGGATTGATGACATTGATGCTGATATTTTGCAGTTGATTAATAAGAGGTTGTTCATTGGAAAGGAGATCGGTCAGATCAAGGATGAAGAAGGGAGCGGAGTGCTGGACCAGGGGCGGGAAAAAAGTCTCCTGGAGCGCTTGGTACAACTCAACGACGGGCCTGCCACTGAAGATCTGGTGCGCTATCTGTTCAACGTGATCATGACCGCCACCCGGGAAATTCAAAAGGCCAATCGGGTTGCTTTTCTGGGGCCCGTGGCCAGCTATACCCATATTGCGGCCCTGAACCTGTTCAGCCATTCCGGTCAATTCATTGAACAGGGAAATATCAGGGATATTTTTATGGAGATTGAGAAAAAGAACTGTCATTATGGAGTTGTTCCGGTGGAGAATTCCATGGAGGGGGCAGTGAACCATACCTTGGATCTTTTCTCAGAATTTGATGTGTCCATCACCGCAGAGCACTATGAACGAATTTCCCATGATCTGTTATCACTGTCCGGGGATATCTCGTCCATTAAAACCGTATACTCCCATCCCCAGGCCTTGGCACAATGTCGGGGGTGGCTTCGGAAAAATATGCCGGGCATTGAAACCAAGGAGGTGAGCAGTACTTCCCGGGCCGCATCGCTGGTGGCTGAAAATCCCCATGGTGCCGCCATTTCCAGCCGCAGGGCAGCTCATATTTATGGTTTAAAAGTGGTGGAATCCCGCATTGAGGATCATGTGAGTAATATTACCCGGTTTCTATCCATTGGGCGTGAGACGAAACAACCCACGGGCAATGACAAAACATCCATTATGTTTGCCACCTCCCATGTTCCCGGGGCACTTTTCATGGCCTTGGAACCGGTGCAACTGGCTGGGTTGAACATGGTGAAATTGGAGTCACGCCCCACCAGACACCAGAACTGGAGTTACTATTTTTTTATGGATATTGA
>JASFYZ010000416.1:0-20227 GCA_045046665.1 Desulfobacterium sp. | reverse complement strand
GATGACCGTCGAGTTGCATACAATGTGGACCCCATAAAACTGGCCGCAGACCTTAAAGCCCACGGCACCATCCCCGGCTTTGAAACAGCGGGCCCCCGGGAAAAAATTTATTTTGATCCCAGCAAGCTCAAATGTGCCATCGTCACCTGTGGGGGCCTTTGTCCCGGCCTCAACGATATCATCCGGTCGGTGTTTCTGGAACTCCACCACTGCTATGGGGTCCGACACATCTACGGCATAAAATATGGACTCCAGGGATTCATTCCCCAATA
This sequence comes from Desulfobacterium sp., assembly GCA_045046665.1. Taxonomy (GTDB): domain Bacteria; phylum Desulfobacterota; class Desulfobacteria; order Desulfobacterales; family Desulfobacteraceae; genus Desulfocicer. The sequence goes on along the minus strand of JASFYZ010000416.1, from coordinate 19,955 downwards.
CGGCCATGACACCGTCACCCTGACCCCGGCCTATGTGTCCCAGATAATGGACATGGGGGGCACGGTGCTTGGGTCCTCCCGGGGTACCCAGGACATGGACGTCATTCTGGATTGCCTGGAGCGCATGAGCATTGGTATTCTTTTCATGGTGGGGGGGGACGGCACCCTAATGGCAGCCAAAAAAATCACCGACAAGGTAAGGGAAAGGAATCTTAAAACCAGCGTCATTGTCATCCCCAAAACCATTGACAATGATATTTCTCTGGTCTCCAAATCCTTTGGGTTTGACACGGCCGTGGACATTGCCACCGATGCCATCAAAGGGGCCCACAACGAAGCCGCTGGATACCCCTTTGGCATTGGGATGATCAAACTCATGGGGCGCCATTCCGGTTTCCTGGCCGCCACCGCGGCCCTGGCCCAGCAGGATGCCAATTTTGTACTCATCCCGGAGATCGACATTGATTTTCACGGGCCGTCGGGATTTTTAGCGGCCCTGGAGGCCCGCCTGGTCAAGCGAAAACACGCAGTCATCGTAGTTGCCGAAGGGGCGGGCCAGAAATTCTTTACGGATCAGCCTACGGAATATGACCCATCGGGGAACATTAAGCTAAAGGACATCGGGGTATTTATAAAAAACGAAATCACCCAGTGGTTCAACGAAAAAAAAATCCCCATCACCCTGAAGTACATTGACCCAAGCTATATGATCCGGAGCTTGCCAGCCAATTCCAACGACAGTGTCTATTGCGGTTTTTTGGGCAGAAACGCTGTCCATGCCGGCATGGCCGGTAAAACTGGCCTGCTCATCAGCCACTGGAACAACCACTATGTGCACATTCCCATGGAGGCCTCTGCAGGCAAAAGAAAACAGGTGGACCCCCATGGCAGATTGTGGCAATCAGTGCTGGAAGCCACAGGACAAGGCTCCCTGGTCAACGGGTAATTTCCACAAAAGCCCCTTTTTTTACTGTCAGGAAAAAAAGATCCTTATGCAGTTGGCCATCTCGGTCAAACAGGGTTTTCCCCGTGGCCCCATCAAAAATCCGAGCGCCGGTGAGGGCCTCCTTAAGGGTCTTTGACGAGGTAACGGTGGGATCCATGACCGCTTCCACCAGCAGGGACACGGTGTCATGAGCAATGGCCTCAATAAACCTTGGCGAAGCCCCGAACATGCCTGTAAAGGCATTTTTGAACTGCCGGGCCTCGTCTCTGTAGCTGTCAGCAAAATACCCTTCGGTGATCACCGCATTTCTCACGTATGGCCCTGCCTGTTGAATCAATGACGAGTGGTGCCAGATATTGGTCCCCAAAAGGACAATATCTGTGACGTCATTATATACTAATTGAGGCAGAATCAAAGCCAGTTGGGAAGGGGCATCTGGAATAAAGAGTGCCTCAAAGTTTACAATATACCGACCCGACTGCTTCGTCATTCCTGAACCACCGGAGCGCCGGAGTGATGCCTGGAGTCCGGGGTCGTCAAATCCGGCAACCCGTTTTATTTCTTTAGAAAAATCAGTGTGGCTCCCATCATAGGACACCACCTTCCGGACCTGCCCCCCCCTCTCTTTGACCTTATCACAAAAAAGTGTCATCAATGTTTCCCCATACCTGTCCCGGGGATGTAGAACGGCAAATTGCCTCACCCCCAGATGAATCATGGCGTGGGAAACCAGGGCCTCCACCTGCATGGCCGGGGTGATAAAATTGGAAAAGACGTAGTCTCCGGTCCGGGCCACGACATCTTTCTGGGTCATGGCAATCATGGGGATACCATGGGACTGGGCCACATTGGCAACGCTCTGGGCCGTGACCATGGGACCCACAATGCCCATCACCCGAGCATCCACCAACTCCTGCATGCGCTGCAAGGCGATTTCTTTGTCCGATGCCGTATCACGGATGATGAGACGAATGCCATCACCATATCGGGGAATCAACCGGGCCAGGGCAACCTGCACCCCTTTAAGTGCCCGTTGTCCGAACACCGCATATTTTCCGGAAAGGGGTAAAAGACAACCGATTTTAACCCCCTCCTCCTTTTTTACGGTGAGGATTTCCAGGAGTTGTCGGGCATCTTCCACGCGCCGGCCATGGGGATATTGATGGATATATGACTGCAATACCTCCCGTGACAATTCCGTTTCCCCCTGGGCCGCATATCGGTAACCCAAGGCATAGAGAACAAGCGGGGGAGGAATCTGGGAATCCAGACTGGCCTTGATCTCCTGGAGCAGGGACACATCAGATTTGAGCAGCACGGATTCCACTGAGTCAAGGATCAAGGGTCTTTCATTTACCGAAACCCGGGTCAATACCACCCCATAGATGTCCAGAGCGGCCCGGTAATTTCCCACCCCGGCAAGCTGAGCCCCACGCTGCACAAGAGATGCCACACTTGCGGTTTCAGCAGATGCCCCGGCCGTGGTATTGTCTTTGGTGGATTTCATCTCCCCCCTGGCAGGGGGCAGTGAAGGGCCAGGTGATATTCGTTTTTTGGCGCATCCTCCCAGGAGAAGCACTGCCATCACCCATACCACCACCCATGCACACCTGTTTTTAATCATCATTTGTTTCATTATCACTCCATGTGCTTCCCATGGTTTTTCCCCATGAATTCAACCACCAGTTGGCTGGCCTTTTCCAGATCATGGGGTTCAACCCAGATCATATCTTTGTCATTGCGAAACCAGGTAAACTGCCGTTTGGCATAGCGACGGGTATCCCGCTTAAGCAAGGTTATCATCTCTGTATAGGAGGCAATGCCGTTTAAGTACGCACAGACATGGCGATACCCGATGGACTGCATGGATTTAAGCTCACAGGAGTACCCCTTTTGCCTGAGATTTTTCACCTCATCTACCAGCCCCATTTCCATCATGAGATCCACCCGCCGGTTAATGCGTTGATATAATAGTTCACGACCCATGGTCAGCCCCAGTTTCAAGGCCTTATATCGGCAGGGGGCAAATTGATGGGTTTCATGGAAATGGGTGATGGGTTTACCGGTGCTCTCCAGGACCTCCAGTGCCCGAATCACCCGGAACCTGTCATTGGGGTGTATCCGGGCCCCGGCAACGGGATCTGCCGTTGCCAGACGTTCATGCAGTACACCGGAGCCCCTGCGGGCTACCTCTGCTTCCAGACGGGCGATAATTTTTTCATCGGCGGTGCGGCCCTTAAACAGGCCATGGAGCAGGGCTTTGATGTAAAAACCTGTTCCCCCGGCAACAAAGGGCAGTTTACCACGATGGACAATATCCTCAATGGCCTGGTCAGCCTTGGCCACATATTTCACTGCATCAAAGTCATGGGCCGGATCAACGAAATCAATGAGATGATGGGGGGCCTGACGGCGTTCTTCCTGATCTGGTTTTGCAGTGCCAATGTCAAGGTACCGATATATCTGCATAGAGTCCGCCCCCACAATCTCCCCCATGAAAACAGTGGAAAGCGCAATGGCAAATCCGGTTTTACCCACACCTGTGGGACCACATATCACAATTATTTTTTTTTCCATCCATCTTTTATATCACTCTGGAGATGATCTTTCAAAACAAAAAAAGCCAGATCGCAACACCCACTATTCTGGAAAAAATGAGCACCCATACAAATATTATTTTTTTGAAGGGATGAAAAGGCCACGCCCAAGGCCAGATCAAAGCCACAATGACTCAAAGCACACAGGAGCAACGGGTTACTTTGACTCATATTTATAAAACGCCCCAAGACCACACCGATACCGGATCAATCCCAGCATAAACACTTATATTTTTTTTGACTTTAAAATCAACTCACTATGATATCCATATGAAATATTTCCCTTTAATACGCCTGAAAAGAACACAGTGGTCTTCCAATTGCATGAACAAAGAAGGATATTTTAAAAAAAAGCCATCAGGCATATAAATTAGGGTAAAAATGCATAAAAACCGCAAATCTTACAACTTGAACGAAATAGCTTGCCTTTTGGCCCATCTACTGTGTTGTATCAAAGGCCTAATAGGGCCGAGCTATTAAACCTTTAATGCGCCTTTTAGATGAACCGCCAGATTTTATAGATTGGTCTGCACTATTTCTGTCCAACTTATTTCATCTGCGGTTCTAAGCAAAAACTACTGAATTTAATTCATTTTTTTTATTGTAATTTTATTGACAAGCTTTATTTCAGCGTTTAAGCTCAAACACATTTGGTATTAAAACTCACTATTTCCAAGCCCCTTACCCAAAAGTAATTTTTCGGGTTTATTCCATTTTTTAGTTTAGATATCAAATTGAACACATCCATAAAAAATAGGGAATTTGTTAGCATCAAAAGCCCAAATCAGGAGATTTAAAGCATGACCAAAACGGCAACTGGTTCCGTAGCAGTGGTGGGGGGTGGCATATCTGGAATGCTTTCCGCCCTCGATCTTGCCAACTCAGGCTATTACGTCTATCTTGTGGAGAAAGGTCCTTCCATCGGCGGGGCCATGGCCCAGTTGGACAAAACCTTTCCCACCAATGACTGTGCCATGTGAATTATCTCACCCACACTGGTCGAGGTCGGCCGGCACCTGAACATTGAGTTAGTCACATTATCACAGATTGAACACATCACAGGAGAGGCTGGGGACTTCCAGCTAACCCTTAACCAGACCCCCAGATACATAGATACCAGCAAGTGTACGGGTTGCGGTGAGTGCGAAGAGGCCTGCCCCGTGACTCTTCCCAGCCTGTTTGAGCAGGGCATGGGTGCCCGGAAAGCCACCTGGCGGCCCTATGCCCAGGCCGTTCCCGGGGCATTTTCCATCACCAAAAAAGATCGTTCCCCCTGCACCAATGCCTGTCCCAACGAAGTCAATGCCCATGGGTATGTGGCCCTGGTGCGTGAAAAAAAATATAAAGAAGCCCTGGAGGTCATCACCCGGAACCTTCCCATGCCCGGGTCCATCGGCCGCATTTGTCCCCATCCCTGTGAAGATGCCTGTCGACGCCAGGAGGTGGAAAGCCCCCTTTCCATCTGTTCTTTAAAGCGCTTCATTGCCGATCAGGTGGATCTCAACACCCTTGATATTCCAGAAGTCACTCCCAGAAAAGAAAAAGTGGCCATTATCGGTGCAGGGCCGGCCGGATTAACCGCTGCCTGGTTTCTGGCCAACGACGGGGTCCAGGTCACCCTGCTTGAAGCATTGCCCGCCGCTGGCGGTATGCTCAAGGTGGGCATACCTGATTACCGCCTACCCCCGGATGTCCTGGAAAATGAAGTCCAATTCATCACCCGCCACCCTGGTATTGAAATTAAATACAACACGGCCCTGGGCCGGGATGTCACCGTGGATTCCCTCATGGAAGAGGGGTATCAATCGGTGTATCTGGCCATTGGATGTCACCAGGGCATGCAGCTTGGCATCCCCGGTGAAGAATTCGAGGGGGTTGTTTCCGGTGTCAAGTTATTAAAGGACGTTGCCCTGGGAGACTTTGATGAACTCCATGGCCATGTGGCCATCATCGGCGGCGGTGATGTGGCCATTGATGCGGCCCGAACAGCCATAAGAGTAGGGGCTGAAAAAGTCACCATCCTCTACAGAAGAACCGAAGCAGAAATGCCCGCCAGGGACGAAGAAATTGAAGATGCCCTGGAAGAAGGCGTGGACATTCAGTTTCTCACGGCCCCCCGGGCCGTGGTGGCAGAAAACGGCAAAACCGTTGGCATCACCTGTTTTAAAATGGAACTGGGCGAACCCGACGACAGTGGCAGAAGACGCCCTGTTCCCGTGGAAAACAGCGATTTCACATTGGATGTTTCCTTTGTGATTCCTGCCATTGGCCAGCGCACCGACGTCTCCTGCCTGGAAACATCCACAGGGGTGGAGATTAACCGGTGGGCTAACATTGAGACCGATGAACTCTCCTTTGAAACCAGCCGTCCGGGCGTATTTGCCGGTGGAGACGCCCAGACCGGGGCCTCCATTGCCATCAATGCTGTGGCAGCAGGAAAAGAAGCGGCAGTGTCCATGATTCGATACCTCAATGGTGAAGACCTTAAATCGGGCCGGGAGCCCATTGAGTATGCCCAGAAAAATTACAATAAAATTCCGGACAACCTTGAAACCAACCCCCGGCAAAAGATGGAGAGAATTCCCCTTGACCAACGCACTAACGGATTCACAGAGGTAGAGCTTGGATTCACCGAAGAAGCGGCCCTAACCGAAGCCAACCGATGCCTTGACTGCATGGTGTGCTGTGAATGCCTTGAGTGCGTCAAGGCCTGTGGTGCTGGCGCTCTAACCCTTGAGAGTCATTTACAACAACCGGAACAAAAGATCCTGGACGTCGGTGCCATTGTACTCTCCCCGGGATTTGAACCCTATGACCCTTCCGGTCTGGATTATTACGGATATGACCGTTCAGCCAACGTAGTCACTGCCATGCAGTTTGAACGCCTGCTGTCCGCCTCCGGCCCCACCGAGGGCCACCTGGTAAGACCTTCGGACCATAAGGAGCCAAAAAAAATTGCCTGGCTCCAATGCGTGGGCTCCAGAGACATGAATCGCTGTGACAACCCCTACTGTTCTTCGGTGTGCTGCATGTACGCCATCAAAGAGGCGGTCATTGCCCGGGAACACGCAGGGGCAGAACTGGAATGCACCATCTTTAACATGGACATCCGGACCCCCGGCAAGGGATTTGAACGCTATTATGAGCAGGCAAAGGACCAGGGGGTTCGATTCCTGAAAAGCCGGATTCACTCGGTGGATACCCTCCATGATTCCGATGCATTAAGCCTTCGGTATGTCAATGATGACGGCATGCTGGAAACAGAAGAATTTGACATTGTAGTTCTTTCCGTGGGATTGGAAACCGCCCCTGAAGTGGTGGAAATGGCCAAAATGCTGGACATTGAACTCTCCCCGGGAAATTTTGCCCAAACCTCCAGTTTTTCCCCCGTGGCCACCAGCCGTGAGGGAATCTTTGTGTGCGGGGCCTTCCAGGGTCCCAAGGATATTCCCCAGTCTGTGGTGGATTCCAGTGCAGCAGCAGGGGCTGCCGGGGCAATGCTTTCCGAGGCCCGGAACACCCAGACCCAAATCCCTGAGGTGATACCGGAAACCAACGTAGTGGGAGAGCGTCCCCGCATCGGCGTCTTTGTCTGTAATTGTGGTTCCAATATTGCCGGAGTTGTGGATGTAAATGCGGTGCGGGAATATGCCGCCACCCTGCCCTATGTCACCTATTGCGCAGACAACCTCTACACCTGCTCCCAGGACACCCAGGATACCATGGCCCAGGTGATCCGGGATGAAAAGCTCAACAGAATCGTGGTGGCAGCCTGTACGCCCAAAACCCATGAGCCCCTGTTCCAGGAGACCATGATCAGTGCAGGACTGAATAAATATCTGTTTGAAATGACCAACATCAGAAACCAGGATTCCTGGGTTCACAAAAACAACCCGGGACTGGCCACGGAAAAGGCCAAGGATCTCATCCGCATGTCCGTGACCCGGGTGGCCCTCATGGAACCTCTTGAAGAGGCGGAACTCAACGTCCACCAGACCGCCATGGTGGTGGGGGGGGGTATCTCCGGCATGACCGCAGCCCAAAACCTTGCCGACCAGGGATATGATGTACATCTCCTGGAAAAAGAAGGGATTCTGGGGGGCCAGGCCAACCATTTATTCCAGACCTACCAGGGGGAATCTGTGGGAAATGCCCTGGACAAAATGATCCACAGCATTGAAGAAAACCAACGGGTTCACCTCCACATGAACACTGAGCTTAAGAATGTTACCGGATTTGTGGGGAACTTCAACTCCACATTGGGTACCAGGGAAGAGACCCAGGAACTGGCGCATGGGGTTGCCATCCTGGCTACCGGGGCTCATGAGAGCAAACCCGATGAATACCATTATGGAAAAGACAATAGAATTTTGACCAGCCTGGAGCTGGACAAACGATTCAAGGACAATGACCCCGAACTTGGTAAGGTCAATGCAGCCATGTTCATCCAGTGTGTGGGCTCAAGAGAACCCCGTCGTCCCTATTGCTCCCGGGTATGCTGCACCCACTCTATTGACAGTGCTTTGGAATTAAAGAAACGAAATCCTGACATGGCCGTGTACATCCTCTACCGGGATATACGAACCTATGGAGAGCGGGAATATCTTTATCAAAAAGCCAGGAAACAGGGGGTTATATTCATCCGGTACACCCTGGACACCAAACCCCAGGTGAGCCTTGATGATCAAGGGATCGTGGTGACAGTGACAGACCACATCCTGCAAAGGCCCCTGGAAATCCAGGTAGATCTCTTGACCCTGGCATCGGCCATTGTTCCCAACCGGGATGAAATTCTGGCTAATTTCTTTAAAGTCCCCCTAAACGAAGACGGGTTCTTTGTGGAAAAACATGCCAAACTGGGACCCTCGGAATTTGCAACGGACGGGGTATTCCTCTGCGGTCTTGCCCACTATCCGAAACCCATTGACGAAGCGGTGGCCCATGGCCAGGCAGCCGCCTCCAGGGCTGTAACGCTGCTGGCCCGGGAAACGGTGCACACCAGCGGTACGGTGGCCCAGGTGAATCCCATGAACTGTAGTTCCTGCGGTGTGTGTGTCTCCATCTGTCCCTATTCCGCCCCCTCTTTTGTTACAGAGGGACGGTTCAGCGGCAAGGCCGAGATCAACCCGGTGTTGTGCAAGGGGTGTGGACTATGTGTGGCTTCCTGCCGATCCGGTGCCCTCCACCTCAAGGGATTTGACAACAACCAGATATTTGCCCAGATATTTGCCCTGGACGAAGCCATTTAGTCAACAACCCCTGAGCTAAAGACCCAGGGGTTTTCTTGCCGGTTTTTTATAAACTCAGCCCCGACGTTTGGATTGTAAATATCCCCTGTCATAAACTGCCAGGGGATACAAATAGAAATAATTTAAGAACACCCCCTGACCAAAGCGCCGGGTAAAGGAGAACAAATAAATATGTCAGAAAAAACAAAAACAAAGGTAGTGAGCTTCCTGTGTAACTGGTGCAGTTACGGTGCAGCGGATCTTGCCGGGGTAAGCCGCATGCAATACCCGGAAAGTATACGGATTATCCGCATCCCCTGCACGGGGCGTATGAGTCCCAAATTCATTTTGTCCGCCTTCAGGGAAGGGGCCGACGGCGTATGGGTGTCCGGCTGACATCCCGGCGAATGCCATTACCTGGAAGGTAATTACTATGCACGTCGAAAATTTGCCATGATGGCCAATCTGCTGGAACACATGGGTATGGAAAAAGATCGGGTTCAATTTTCATGGATCTCCTCTGCTGAGGCCACGAAATTTGCCACTGTGGCCAAGGAAGTGGCCCAGTCTGTTGAAGCACTGGGTCCCAACACAAAATTTGTGAAAGGGTCTGATTAGGGAGAATTACATGGAAAGCTACACAGAACAGATCAGAACACTTGCCGTTGACCTCCTGAAATCAGGAAAGGTGGACGTGGTCATTGGATACCGCCAGGGTTCCGTGCCCATGGCAACCGTCCCATTCATGGCAAGAACGCCGGAGCAGGCAAAACAACTGACATGGGACAGCCACTGCACCCTGAACCTGGCCAATTATCTCACCAACCGCCAGGAAAAAATTGGCATCATTGCCAAGGGCTGTGACAGCAGAAACATTGTCAATCACATCGTGGAAAACAAGATCAACAGGGACCAGCTCCACATCATTGGAGTTCCCTGCAAGGGCATGGTGAACCCAAAGGAACTCCAGGCCCTTCTGGCGGATGAGATCATTTCCTGTTCAGAGTCCGGGACCACCCTGACCATTGCCTCAAGCCAGGCGGAAATTAAAATAGAACGGGAAGATCATCTCAGGGACAATTGCTCCCTTTGCACCCGGCGAAATCCAGTCATCTATGATGATCTGGTGGGTGAGGTCGTAACAGAGCCAGTATTGGATGATCCCTTTAAGGATGTCAATGCCATTGAGGCCATGGATGCTGATACCAAATGGAATTATTTTGATGACCTGTTAAAGGGATGCGTTCGCTGCTATGCCTGCCGCAATGCCTGCCCGCTATGCTATTGCCCCACCTGTTTTGTGGATGAGTCTGATCCCCAATGGGTGGGCAAAGGGCAAAATAACACAGACATCAAGACCTTTCATTTTCTCCGGGCCTTTCACTGTGCCGGACGCTGCACCGACTGCGGTGCCTGTGAGGCAGCCTGCCCCATGGACATCCACGTCAGGGCCTTTACTCGGAAATTAATCAAGGATTCCAAAGAGCTGTTCGGGTGGGAAGCCGGGCTGGACATAAGCAAACGTCCACCCCTGGACACATTTGCCCCTGATGACCCCAACGATTTTATAAAATAACCACAAGGGGACCCCATGAAAGTTATAAAAATAGATAAAAACCAATGGACCCAGGGCGTGGACGCTGCCCGGAAGAGCTACCAGCTCTTTGGTCCTGTGAAAATAAAAGAGACCCATTGCTTTGCCACCCTTGAAAGGGATCAACAACCGGATATGAGCGTTGTGGACACGGTGTTGTCCCCTAAATCAGCCGTATTTCCCCAGACGGAAAAACTGTTGAGTGCCACCCTGGATGCTTCAAAACCGGAGCATCATCTCATGAAACGGGCCAAGACAGACTATTCCCCCCGGGCCGTCATCGGCATACGCCCCTCTGATGCCCGGGCCACTGAACTGGTGAAGCTCAACTTTGACACCAAGGATTATCGGGACCCCTATTGGTGTGACGCCTATGACGCTACCACCTTTGTGGGCCTTGCCGTGAACACCCCGTCCCAGTTTGATTTCAGCACCTCCATGGGATCCGGCCCCTTTGATGAAAAGGGCCTGGATGTACTTCTGGTGGATACGGGCACCGCATATCTGGCCAAAGTAATCACCGAAAAAGGTCAGGCCTTCATGGCATGTGCCGGATTTGACCAGAAAGCAACACCCACTGATATCCAGGAAATGGAAGTGTTGAAAAAGGCCGCGGAACAGGCCATCACCGCAAAGGTTGACACAGACAACCTCAGGGAGAAATCCTTGTTGGATCTCCACCAGGCCCCCTTCTGGGATGATTTGGCCTTTTCCTGTATCAACTGTGGTACCTGCACCTTTGTATGCCCCACCTGCTGGTGTTTTGACATCCAGGATGAAACAAAGGGACATGACACCAGCAGGTTCCGTAACTGGGACTCCTGCATGTCCCCGCTCTTTACCCTCCACGGCTCTGGACACAACCCCCGTGGGGAGAAAACCCAGCGGGTGAGACAGCGGTTCATGCACAAATTAAAATATTTTCTGGATAAGTACGACCAGGGAACCATGTGTGTGGGATGCGGTAGATGCGTCAAATCCTGCCCGGTGAACATTGATATCCGGGAAGTATGCAATATCATGAACGCCTACGAGCCGCAAAAATAGAGGAGACAAAATGAATAATCCCTATATGCCCTACCCGGTTCGCATTGATGATATTGAGGTTGCAACCGAGGACAGATCTTTAAAGACCTTTACCTTTACTTTTCTAAATCCTGATGATGAAGTTTCCTTTGGCCATAAGGCGGGTCAGTTTGCCATGCTCTCCATCCCCGGCAAGGGGGAAATTCCCATTGGAATTGCCTCGTCTCCCACGGAAAAAGGCTTTGTGAAATTCACCGTGTTCCGTACCGGCGTGGTGACCAAAGCCCTGCACAACATGGCTGTGGGCGACATCATGGGCATCCGAGGCCCCATGGGCAACTGGTACCCCTGGGACACCCTGAAAGGAAAAAATGTAGTAATCATCGGCGGCGGGTTTGCTTTCACCACCCTGAGGGCCTCCATTGTCTACATGCTTGACCCGGCCAATCGGGCCAATTTTGGTAATATTGATGTGGTTTACGGGGCCCGATCTCCGGGTATGCTTCTGTACCGGGACGAGCTATTTGAGTGGGAAAAACGAGATGATATCAACATGCACATCACCGTTGATGGCTGTGATGACCCGGACTGGGCTTACAATGTGGGGTTTGTCCCCACCATTGTGGAACAAAAAGCCCCAAAGGCAGATGAAGATACCTTTGCCATTGTGTGCGGGCCTCCCATCATGATCAAATTCACCCAGCCTGCCCTACAGTCCCTGGGGTATAGTGAGAGCCAGATCATCATGTCTTTGGAAAACCGCATGAAATGCGGCATCGGCATGTGCGGCAGGTGTAATATCGGTAAGGAGCTGGTGTGTAAAGATGGCCCGGTCTTCACCCTGGAAGCACTCAACAAAACCCCCAGGGAGTATTAATGATGCCCCCCGTCAAAATAAAAAAGACAGGGGGAGTTACTCCATTCATATAAATTTATTTTTTTTAACAAATGCCCGCATCTATATATTGACAAGAGAAACTGACTGGGATAGTGTTGCTAAATGTAAATTCTGAAGATAAGACGGCAAGCTTACTTATAGAAAACAATTATTTTTTCACAGGAGGTATTTTTCAAATGGCAACGATAGAGATGAATGGTACAAATTTTGAAGTGGATGAAGACGGATTCCTGCTTGACTATAAAGGTTTCACCAATGACTGGGTGGAATATGTAAGACAACAGGAAGGTATTGATGAGCTCAACGACGAACATTGGAAAGTTGTTAACGTTCTCCAGGACTACTATGAGAAGAATGGTATTGCTCCCATGGTACGCGTACTTTCCAAGCTGACCAAATACAAACTGAAACACATCTATGAACTGTTCCCCTCAGGACCTGGAAAGGGCGCATGTAAAATGGCTGGCCTTCCCAAACCTACTGGATGTGTATAGTTCCTGATTTTTAATCACTTCTTGATCATCCATAAAGGCTCTGCATTCCCTGTAGAGCCTTTTTTATTATCCTTTCCTGACAAGCAAATGGAGCACCGCCACCGGCATGGATTCCACTGACAGAAAAATAATCAATCGGATACAAACCCACTTTCCCATTGACTCCAGACCCTACCAGAAAATCGGCCAGGACCTGAACCTCACAGAGGATGAGGTAATCCGTCGGGTGGAGAACCTGAAACAAAATGGTATTATCCGAAGAATTGGCGGTAATTTTGGTCCCTACAATCTGGGGTTTTTCAGCACCCTTTGCGCTGCCAGTGTTCCCGATGACAAGATAGACCTTTTTACGGAAACGGTGAACGCATACACCGGCGTGACCCACAACTACATGCGGGAACATCGCTATAATATATGGTTCACCTTTATAGCGAGTTCCAGACAGATCATTGAGCAAAGCCTGGAAACCATTGTCAGAGATACGGGGGTGACAGACATTCTCGACCTGCCTGCCACGGATCTTTTTAAAATCAGTGCCAATTTTAAAGTATAATCAATACAGTATAACATACATGCAAGCAAAGCTCAGCCACAACGAAGATTGAAACTCTTATGATTCGTCTCTTTTGGACACAATTTTTTATAAAAAAAATAGCCAGGCATGTATGATGCCCGGCCAAAAGAGGAAATCTACACCCTAATTATTCTTCCACCCGATTCTGCCGCAATTGCAGATACGCATCTTTTAATGCGATGTAAGGGTCAAAGGCCGCCTCTTTTAGTGCCTCATAGTCCCCTATTCTCAATGAGGTGCCATTTACCACATCCAGGGCAGTTGCCCCCACTTTCACCTCAGTGGAATCAATATATCCTGTGGGACTTAAAAAATAATCCCCTGCCTTCCCCGCAAAATCCCGCAAAGACGATGGCCCCAGAAAAGGCAATACCAGATAGAATCCCTGCCCCAGTCCATAGGACCCAAGGGTCTGCCCCAGATCCTCCCGGGAATCTTTAAATCCGTGTTTATCCTGGGCAATGCGCTCAAATCCAAGACTTCCCATGGTGTTGATCATAAAAATACTGAACTCCTGCCCGGCGGATGTTATTTTCCCCTGGAGAAGCGTGTTCACAAGCCTCACCGGAAAAAGAATGTTATAAAAAAAATTATTAATGCCCCGACGCAATTCCACTGGCGCCACAAATTTGTAGCCCTGGGCCAGGGGTTTGAGTCCCCAGAAATAGAGCTTATCATTGAAATGATACATGCTGTAATTGAACCAATAGAGAGGATCGGGCACAGAAGGCTCTTTTATGTCAGATTCATATTCGGCAAAAAGATCATCTGCTTCCAGGGAAAGCGCCGGTGTGTCACTGGCCAGGACCGGAAACGAACACAACAATACCATAAAAATTACCAGGGCCGCAATCCTTGTACCCGGAAGAATTTCCCATTTTTTATCCATGAATAAAATTCCTTTAGTTCTCATTTTCCACCTTTTCCCTGACCTCCTGGATGAGTTTATCTGGACTGTCCATGAAGCGTTCACGATACTGCTCCCGATAGTTTCCCAGGAGACTGACGCCTTCTATTTTAACATCATAAATTTTCCATACACCACCGGGGGGCTTGAGCATACGATAATCCACCGGCGTAACTACACCCCCGTGGGACACTTCGGTGAAAACATCAGCCCGCTGCCGTCCTGATTTTGTGGGGGCAAGTAACTCTTCTGCCACGTACCGAACCGAGAGGTCAGACAGTTGCTGTCCTTCTATTCTTGCAAAATAGGTTTCACCAATAAGCCGGGAAAAATAGGAGATAAACTCATCGCGCTGGGTTGGCGAAAATCCTCGCCAGCTACGCCCCAATGCCCCCATGGCAAAGGAATAAAAATCAAACAGCTCCTGGGCCTTTTCAAAAAGAAGTTCATCCCGCTGTTTTCTATTCATTTCCCCCTGATACTCAGGTTTATTCAAGATGGAAAGGACCTCATCAACGCCCTTTTCCACCACCTGACGCGGCCCTGTCTCCGATGCCCAGGCTGAAAAAGCCCACATGAGACATCCCAAAATCATCAGTGTAGTGACATATTTTTTCATCATCATTCCTTTCAATGCAGATGGGTTAACACTCATCATCATACCAGAGTTACCCATGACCGTTACTTTGGGTCTTTATTAAAAATATATTTACTGACCAGGGATTCAATATCAATGGCGGATTCTGTGTTGAACAGGATATCCCCATCCTCCAGGGTCATATCAGAGCCCCCAGGGGAAAGATTGATGTACTTATCCCCGATAATCCCCGATGTTTTCACGGATGCAATGGCATCCTCTGCAAGTATCACCTCTTTGTTAATACCTATGACCACCCGGGCCAACAGCTTTTGAGTGTCCAGATTTACAGAGATAACCCGCCCGATCTCCACGCCAGCCATTTCAACGGAGGCACCATTTCTAAGCCCTGCAACATTGCTGAAGTAGGCCTCAATACGGTAGGTTTTACCCCCACCGATATCAAGGTCTCCCAGCGCAATCAACAAGTAAGCCGAACAAAGTACCCCGACAATTACAAACAGCCCCACATAAAATTCAACCCATTTTTTTTTAGCATTTCCCACTGGTTTCTTCCTTTCCGTGAATGAAACATCGGACAATCTCCTGGTCGGTTTTCAAAAACCGATCTGTGTCGTCCTGAAGTATGATTTTACCTTTATCCAGCATGGCCACCCGCTGGGCAATGTCAAAAATTTCGGGAATTTCATGGCTGACCACCACCGCCGTAAACCCGAATTGTGCCTGATACCCTTTGATCATGCCATGCACCCCCTGCTTTCGAACGGGATCAAGGCCCGTGGTGGGTTCATCAAACAAAACCACTTCGGGATCGGTGATCAATGCCCTTGCCAGGGCCACTCTTTTTCTCATGCCGCCGGAGAGCTGGGCCGGATATTTTTCCTCAGTGCCGGAGATGTCCAGCTGATCCATGCGGGTAATCACCCGTTCTCTGATCTGACTCCTGGAAAGCGCTGATTTTTCAACAATGGGCAGGGCAATGTTCTCAAACACCGTCATGGCATCAAAAAGGGCATTGTCCTGGAACATGTAGCTCACCCTTTTTTTAAATTTTCCCCGGGCAGTCCTGTCCATGTTTGCCATATCCTGGCCATCATAAAATATATTTCCAGAATCCTGCTCCTCCAGGCCGATGATATGTTTAAGCAACACACTTTTGCCACTGCCACTTTTACCGATGATAGCAGTGATCTGCCCCCGATGAATGGAAAGATTGACCCCCTCCATGACCCGGGTATTTCCAAACCGTTTTTTTACATTCACAAATTCAATCAGAGGCGTTGTCATAGACGCACCCTCCTCAATACGTATTCACATATATTCAAATGAAGATCTCCCCAATAACGACATGGTTTAAAACTCTGAAACCTTAATTTTATCTCGGCCACCTTGGGTGCCCCCCCCATTTAAAGCAACAACCAGGTGATCAGATAATCAAAAAAAAGAATCAGCACAGAAGAGGTGACAACCGCACTGGTGGTGGAAGAACTCACTCCCTTGGCACCATACCCTCCCCCGACCTGGAGGTGGGTAAAAAATCCCCGGGAACAGCACACCGTGGTCACCACCAGGGAAAAAACCAGAGATTTCACAAATCCGCCGGTGACATCCGTTAACACCACGCTCTCCGTCACCCGGTAAAGATAGATACCAGGATTAATTCCCAACATGAGAGACCCGGTGATAAACCCCCCGAACACCCCCACCACATCAAACAATGCCGTGAGAAGGGGAAAACTGATAAGGGCAGCTACAATGCGGGGACTGAACAAAAAACGTACCGGATTAATGTCCATGGTCTCCAGGGCATCAATCTGCTGGGATATCCGCATGACACCGAGTTCCGCAGCCATGGAAGACCCTGCCCGGGCCGTCACCATGATGGCGGTGAGCACAGGCCCCAGTTCCCGAATCAGGGTCAGGGCCACAGCAGAGCCCAACATCCCCTCGGACCCGAACTTCACCAAGGTGTAATATCCCTGGAGTCCCAGGACCATGCCAGTGAATGTGCCGGTGAGAATAACCACCCCCATGGATTTCATACCAATGAACCAGGTATGTTCCACCATCTTGTACATCTGCCAGGGAAGGGTGAATATATGAAAGATACCGGTGAGCATGAACAGGAAGGTTCTGCCGATCCCCTGCACAATGCCTATGGTTTCTCGTCCCAGATGCTCAATATGTTCTTTTATCATTTTAAATCCTTAACGCAAAAAACACCCATAAGCCAAGCCTGCCCCCCATTATCCCATAAAAACACCTTCAAAAAATGCATCATCGAATATAACCATCAATGGAGAATATGTCCAAGGGTTTGAACTTTTTTTACACACCATAAATAAAATCGGGTGCGCCTGTTTCCATAATTTCTTTACAATATAGATCTTGACACTCCCTCAATTCCATAATACGTATTGACTATCACGACACTTAACCATAACGAACATACTGCTTAATATATAGAGACCGTCAAGACCATCTGGCGAGATAACTTAGATGAATTCAGGATGTTGATCCTTG
Organism: Desulfobacterium sp.; assembly: GCA_045046665.1. Lineage (GTDB taxonomy): Bacteria > Desulfobacterota > Desulfobacteria > Desulfobacterales > Desulfobacteraceae > Desulfocicer. The sequence goes on along the minus strand of JASFYZ010000416.1, from coordinate 2,570 downwards.
CTCCTTTCATTTTTATTTATCCAGCCCCAGCGCCTTGTACAAACACCAAAGGACCGGCCAATGACACGCAAGATAACCCTGAGCATTCCAGACATGCTCCATGAAAAAATGGAAGAATGGCGAAAATCATTTAATCTTTCAAAAATGTTCCAGGATGCACTCACAGATGCCATCCAAAAAAAAGAAGCCTTTCAGAGGCGATTGCGGGAAGACCATGATATGACAGACATCATCGAACGCCTCCGGTATGAGAAAATGCAATCCGAGGGAAACTATTCGGAAAATGGAAGAATGGAAGGCATGGAATGGATGAAAAACGCCCATTATGATGATCTGATATACGTCCTTGACCTGCTCCCCCTTCCAACAATGGTAACCGATTCCAGACTGGAGGGATATTTTTCACCCCTTATTGCAAAAGACCCATTGATGGAATCTTCCCCGGAAGGTATCAACAAATATACAAAGCTCTTCATCGAAGGCTGGCACAAGGGCGTGCTGGAATTTTGGAATGAAATAAAGGAGAAAATATAACCATGGAATACGTATTCAATATTCTTGGCATTGATATCGGATCCGTCTCCGTGTCCGCTGTGGCCATTGACGCCGGGGGGAATATCCTCCTCAAAAAAGCCATTGCACACCAGGGAGACATTGCCCGGGGGGTGAAAACGGTCCTTACCCCCATTGAGCCTGGCCTGTTTTCGGCCATTGCCGTCACCGCTTCCACCCCATCCACCATCCAGCGTGATGGGGCCTATGATGAACAGGTGGCCATCATCCGTGCGGCAAAAGAACGCCATGGTTCTCCCGGTTCCATCCTCAACGTGGGGGGAGAAAAATTCAGCCTGAGCCTGTTTGATCCCTCTGGTCGATATGCCGGCTCCCGGAACAACACCTCCTGTGCCGCAGGAACCGGCAGTTTTCTGGATCAGCAGTCCACCCGCCTGGGTCTGTCAGGACCCGGGGAATTGAGCCAGGCTGCCTTTGAAAATACCCAGGAAATTCCAGACATTGCCACCCGGTGCGCCGTCTTTGCCAAGACCGACCTTATCCATGCCCAGCAGGAGGGGTTTTCAGTGCCCCAGATCTGCGATGGATTATGCCGGGGACTTGCCAGAAATATTGCCAACACCCTTTTTACGGAAAATAAAACCCGGGAACCCATTCTTTTCTGCGGCGGCGTTTCCCGAAATTTTTCGGTGAAAAAACATCTTGAACATATCATTGAGGCCCCCCTTATTAGTGATGAAGATGCCCATCTTTATGGGGCATTGGGGGCTGCGTTGTGCCTTTCAGATGACATCCGCCAGGGCGTTTTTACCCCATCTCCCCATGGATATAATACCATGGAAGATATTGTTGTCACCTGCCAGCACCATAGGCAAAAACACTTTTTCCAGGAACTGAACCTTAGTCTTTCCACATACCCTGATTTTGACACCGGCACCCATTTTGTGGAAAACGGGGTGGAAAATGATATTTACCTTGACCCCACTCTCATTGATACCCGTCACTGTTTTCTGGGCATGGATGTGGGTTCCACCAGCACCAAGGCCGTAATTGTCAGCAATGACGGCCAGGTGGTGGCGGGTTTTTACACACGTACGGCCTCAAGACCGGTTCAGGCAGTGCAGACCATTTTCAGATCCATTGACACCTTTATTGCAAGCCATGAACTGGACATGAAAATCATTGGATGTGGCACCACCGGCTCTGGGCGTAAACTCTCCTCTGCCATCATGGGAGCAGACCTGGTGCTGGATGAAATAACAGCCCATTCCCGGGCCGCCTTTGAACTCACCCCGGAGGTGGACACCATCATTGAAATCGGCGGCCAGGACGCCAAATTCACCACCATGAAAAACGGGGTAGTCACCTCTTCTTTCATGAACACGGTGTGTGCTGCTGGCACCGGCAGTTTTATTGAGGAGCAGGCCTCAAAGCTGGGCTGCCCCCTGGACGAGTATTCCCGCCGGGCAGAGTCCGTGTGCTCCCCCATCTCCAGTGATCGCTGCACCGTGTTCATGGAGCGGGATATGAACCATTTTCTGTCCGAGGGATACAGCGTGGATGAGGTGCTGGCATCGGCCCTGCATTCGGTGCGGGATAACTACATGACCAAGGTGGCCACCGAAGCCAGAATCGGCAACACCATCCTCTTCCAGGGAGCCACTGCCAAAAACAGAGCCCTGGTGGCCGCCTTTGAACAGCGGTTAAAGAAACCCATCCATGTCTCCCCCTATTGTCACCTCACCGGAGCACTCGGGGTGGCCCTGACCCTCAAGGATCAGCCTCCAGCGCAAAGTGGATTCCGGGGGTTTAATCTCTGGAAACAAAGCCTTCCCGTACGCCGGGAAACCTGTCAACTTTGCACCAATCATTGCAAGTTGACCATTGTCACCATTGAAAAGGAGACCGTGGCCTTTGGATTTCTCTGTGGCAGGGACTATAACACCGATCATTTTGTGGCTCAGAAAAAGCATTTTCATCTATTACGGGACAGAAAAAAAGGGACCACCCTGCCCCACCCCTCCCCGGAAACCTCGACCTTTACTGTGGGCATACCT
>JASFYZ010000415.1:0-8186 GCA_045046665.1 Desulfobacterium sp. | reverse complement strand
AGAACAAAGCTATTCAGATAAGCCGTTTTTTCTTTATTTTCCATTGCCGTCTCCCCATACACCGATTCTGCCGACTACTAAATTTAAGGAAAAATCAGGTATGACCAATAGAAAAAAGAAATTTGGCTCCGATAATGGGGTCTGGAAGTTTTTTACATCGGTGAAATTAACCGTATTTGTGTTGCTGATCCTTGCGGCAACCTCTATCATTGGAACCTTGATCCCGCAGAATGCGTCACAAGCCTTTTATCTTCAAAAATATGGTGAAGTATTTTCCTCTCTTTTTAAAGGGCTCAACATAATCGATATGTACCACTCCTGGTGGTTTCTGATGCTTATGGGCCTTTTGGCTGTTAATATTATTGTCTGTTCCATTGATAAGCTTCAAACCACCTGGAAAATTATTTTTCCTGACAAGGTGTCATTTAACCTGGAACGGTTCAATCGCATGGAATCTGCCCACCGGTTTGATTCTAAAAAAGAGGCAGACGTCCTGGAAAAAGTCTGTCATGAACTCATGGAAAACACCGTGGGTGCGGTGTCCATTAAAAAAAATGATGACGGCACGGCTCTTTTTGCAGAAAAGGGGCGTTGGACCCGTCTTGGGGTGTATGTGGTTCATCTGAGCATCCTCTTCATGCTTGCAGGCGCAGTCATTGGTTCTTTGCTGGGTTTCAAGGGATTTGTTAACATTAATGAAGGTGAAAGCACCGATATCATTGAGGCCAGGAAGGGACAGCACCAACACATTCCTTTGGGATTTTCTGTGCGATGTAATGACTTTTCCGTCAGTTTTTATGACACGGGCCAACCCAAAGAGTTTAAGTCCAGCCTTACCATCATTGATGATGGTAAGGAGATCCTCACACGGGATGTTATTGTCAATGATCCCCTGCGCTATGGGGGAATCAGCTTTTATCAGTCCAGCTATGGCACGGCTTCGGCAAAGAATGTTCATTTGAAATATACCAGTAAAGACAGTGGTATGATTTATGAAAAAACGCTCTCCTTTAAAGAGGCGCTTACCCTTCCCGAATCCGGGGGGCAGCTGATATTGGATCGTTTTGCCAATGGATATCAGTTCCGAGGGCATAACCTTGGTGAGGGGTTTGTGGGACACATTGTACCCAAAAATGGCCCTGAAACAGAAATTTTTATTTCGGTGAGATTTCCCACATTTGATAAAATGCGCCAGGGAAAATTTGCCTTTGAAGTGGATGGGTTTGACAAAAAATATTACACCGGACTCCAGGTGAACAAAGATCCCGGGGTGTGGTATGTTTACCTGGGATTCATCCTCATGATTGTGGGGTGCTGGACCACCTTTTTCATGTCCCACCAGAGCAGCTGCATTTACATTACCAGGAGAGACGGTGAAAAAAGCCGGGTCATGGTATCCGGTTTTGCCCACCGCAACCCCCAGGGAATGAAACTTAAAATAGAAAAACTGGCAGAAAAAATTAAGGATTTCAAATAATGAACAGTTCCATGCTTTTGTCTGTTGTTACCTTCGTGTATGCCTTTGCTTCGGTGCTTTACATTGGATCATGGACCTTTAAAAAAGAATTTATGGCCAAGGTGGGGTTGTCTGTGCTCATTGCCGGATTTGTGGGCAATACGGTGGGCATTATCCTTAGATGGATCGAGTCCTACCAGATGGGATATGGCCATGCCCCGTTTTCCAATATGTATGAATCTCTTGTGTTTTTTTCCTGGACAGTGGCGGCTCTTTATATCTTTGTGGAATTTAAGTACCGTGAGCGCATCATTGGTGTGTTTGCAACACCCTTGATATTCCTGGCCATTGCCTATGCCTCTTTGTCCCCTTCCATTGGGGATCGGATAACCCCCCTTATCCCGGCCCTGAAAAGCAACTGGCTCATTGGCCATGTGATCACCTGTTTTCTGGGGTATGCAGGGTTTGCCGTGGCATTTGGATTCAGTATCATGTATCTTGTAAAGCCCACAGAGCCCCGCACCGGCGGATTGTCAGCGCGATTACCCTCTCTTGCCATGATTGATGAATTGACTCACCAGATGGTGATGTTTGGGTTTCTGTTTCTCTCCATTGGTATTATCACAGGGGCGGTGTGGGCCAATTCTGCCTGGGGCACTTACTGGTCCTGGGATCCCAAGGAGACATGGTCTTTGATCACATGGCTCATTTATGCCATATTGCTTCACCTTCGAATGATGCGGGGTTGGAATGGAAAACAGATCGCATGGGTCTCCATTGTGGGCTTTATGGCGGTTCTGTTTACCTATTTTGGCGTTAACCTGCTGCCCGGTCTTCACAGTTATGCTTAGGATTTTATCTTGACAAGAAATACAGTTCTTAATATAGATTGAGGTTGTTTGACCGGGTGGAAAATCATGGGCTTAATTCTAAGTCTGGCGACCCGGATCCGTAATCTATACCAGAAAGTCGGACCTGTGTTAATACGGTTTTTCTTTGATTTTGATGTGCCCAAAGAAGCAGGCCAACAAACGCAGCGGCAGGTTAGGTCTGATTTTATCCCAAATGGTCGAGGCTCAAACCCGGCCCGGAATTTTTTTATGGAAGTGGCTGTGACGCGGGTATGACATACCTTTCACAGTGTAAATATGGTGCCGGATTGATGTGATTTCCGGTGCAATCGGTGTTTGTGTTTCATCAACAATTTAATTGATGGGGTTTTCATGAGCGAATTAGAAGAGAAAACTGAAAATGGTTCCACAGATTCCCTGGAAACGGGTGTATCTGAGGAACAGAAGGCAGAAGGGGATTCCGGCGTTGGAACGGGAGTCCTCTTTTTTATTGCAGCCTTTGCTGTCTGCTTTCTATCGGGGTGGTTGCTGTTTCCCAACCTGCTTTATTCAAAAAAAGAGCAACCCTTTAGTTTTAACCATGCCCTGCATGTGGAGGAGATGGGGGGATGTGACTCCTGCCATTACTTCCGGGAAGATGGTAGCTTTGCAGGTATTCCCAAGCTTTCCCAATGCGTGGAATGCCATGCTGAAGTCATGGGTGATACAGAGGATGAAGCCATCTTTGTTGCAGAGTATGTGGAAAAAGAGAAAGAAGTGCCATGGCTGATCTATTCCGAGCAGCCGGACTGTGTCTTTTTCTCCCATTCAGCCCATGTTGTGGGTGCCCAGATGGATTGTGTTTCCTGCCATGGACATATTGGTGAATCCACCACCATGAAAACCTATGAGGAAAACAGGATCACGGGCTACAGCCGGGACATCTGGGGAAAAAATGCCTGGGGATTTAAGAAAAATTCCTGGGATCGCATGAAAATGGATGACTGTGCAGAATGTCATGAAAAAGAAACAGGAAGCAAGGGCGCATGTTTTCAATGTCATAAATAGACAATTGCCTTTGCGTTGGAACGCTTTAAACTTTATTGAGGTATATAACCTATGAAAGTAGATAGAAGAAGCTTCTTGGGACTGGGACTTGGGGCAGCTGCCGGTGTGGCCGTTACTCCGGCAACCTGGAAACTTATGGATGACTCATCCATTTGGACCCAGAACTGGCCGTGGACCCCTGTTCCCCCCGATGGAGAAGTGACCTTTGACAAGACCGTCTGTAGCCTGTGCTCGGGCAATTGCGGTATCAGTGTCAGAAAAATAGATGGAAGACCGGTGAAAATAGAAGGGACAAAAGGGCACCCCATCAACGATGGCGGGGTGTGTCTTCATGGCCTTTCTGCATTGCAGTACCTCCATGATCCTTCCCGGGTCAAATCTCCCATGATCAAGATTGATGGTGCCTGGAAAAAAGCCACCTGGAAAGAGGCCCTGGCCCATGCTGCAAAGGCATTGGGTGATATTCGAAAGGCAGGCAAAGCCAATGCCATTGCCTGTATCACCGAAAATGACAGGGGAACCATTCCCGGTCTTTTTAAACGCCTGACCACCGTACTTGGATCCAATAATTACTACACCATGGATACCATGGGAAAAACCTGGTCCAGCACCATTGAGGCCATCAATGGCGTAAAGGCCGACGTGGGCTTTGACCTTAAAAACAGTGATCTTATTCTAAGTTTTGGTACCGGTTTTATAGAAGGGTGGGGTTCGCCTGTATATAATTTTCAGGTGAATGCCCAGAGAAAAACCAACGGTGCAAAATTGATTCAAGTTGAGGCAAGGCTCTCCAACACCGCTGCCGGTGCCGATACATGGGTCCCGGCAAAACCGGGCACCGAAACAGACCTTGCCCTTGCCATCTGCGGTGTGCTGATCACCACGGGTCGTTATGATAAAAAAGCAATTCAAAATGATGCCGCTTTTAAAGCCTTTGCCAAGAGGGTCAAAGAGCAGTATGCCCCGGCCAAGATAGCACGCATCACCGGTATAGATGTGGCCGTCATTCAAAAGTTGGCCATGGCCTTTGCCGATGCCAAAAAACCCATTGCCATTGCCGGTAAGGGCAAGGGAGATACCGCTGGAAGCACCCGAGAATTTGCTGCGGTGTATGCCCTGAATTGCCTTGCGGGTAATATTAATGCCCCGGGTGGCCTCTGGCTCATGGAGAAAGATCCCGGAGAGGTATGGCCCTCCATTGAAATGGATGCCATGGCAACAAAGGGTATTACCCAGACAAAGCTTGTGGGAACAGACAGCGTGGATAACTTCATAGCCATGGTAACTGCATCGGCAACGAGTCCGGTGGAGGCGTTGCTGGTGTATAACGCCAATCCCTGCCATACCCTGAAAAATGCCAAGGCTGTCACCGAGGCCGTTAAGAAAATCCCCTTTGTCATCAGTTTCTCTTCTTATATGGATGAAACCACCCAGCTGGCCAATGTTGTTCTGCCCAGCCACATGTTCCTTGAGCGGCGTGAAGATCTTCCCCTTTTGGGTCCTGTGCCCCTGGATATAACCGCCCTGTCCCAGCCCATGATTGCACCCCTGTTTGATACCCGTCACCCCGGAGACAGTGTCCTTTCCCTGGCTGCTGCCATGGAGGGATCGGTGGCTGCAAGCTTCCCATGGGAAACCTATGATGCCTGCCTTGAAGCCGTAAAGGCCCCGGTGTGGAAGACCCTTTCAGACAATGGGGCCGTGGTGAAAGAACCGGTGGCCCTGGTCAAAAAGAGAGCCGCCATGGATTTTTCCTTGCTGTTGACTGATGCCGCTGCCATTGCTGCCGGTGGGGATGAAGCATCCTATCCCCTGGTTTTGATACCCGTGGATAACATCCGTCTGACAGGGGGCATTGCGGCTTCTCCCTTTGCCGTAAAGACCGTTTCTGATACGGTGATCAAGGGAACCGACAGCTTTGTTGAAATCAACCCTGAGACTGCAGATCAACTTCGTCTCTCCCAGGGGGATGAGGTGCTCGTCACCACACCCGTGGGCAGTGCCACCGTTAAGGTGAACCTTTTTGACGGTATCATGCCCGGTGTGGTTGCCATGGCCTATGGCTTAGGGCATGTGATGGCTGAAAACCCCTATGTGGGTGGCAAGGGCGTTAATGTGAATGAACTCGTGGGGCCTGTCATGGATGCCATATCCGGACTGGATGCTGCCTGGGGAATCCGGGCGAAAATCTCCAGAGTCTGATGGCGTTTCTGAAGCAGAAATTTTCCAGGGAATCTGCCTGGAGTAAAGCCATGAAACCCTTTGTCATAAAATAAAGACAGGGGAAAGATGTGGATAAATTGTTAGAGAGGTTCTGATGACACAACAAAATCACGGAAATGCGCATAAATTTGGAATGGTGATTGACCTGGACAAGTGCACCGGCTGTGGGTCCTGCATGGTGGCGTGCATGTCTGAAAATAACGTTCCATTTAAAGAAGATGAATCCAATAAAAAAGACAGCATCACCTGGATGCGGGTCTATAAGTTGACCAATGGGAAATCCTTTCCCGACACGGACATGTGCTATCTGCCACGGCCCTGCATGCACTGCGGGGGAAAAGGGGATCACGGTCATTCTCCCTGTGTGTCAGTGTGTCCGGCCACGGCCACGGATTATGACCATGAGACGGGAATTGTCAGCCAAATTTACACCCGCTGCTTTGGGTGCCGATACTGCATGGGAGCCTGTCCCTATCATGCCCGTTTTTTCAACTGGTGGGATCCCAAATGGCCGGAAGGGATGGAAGACTACTTGAGCCCGGATGTATCACCCCGAATGCGGGGAGTTGTTGAAAAATGTAGCTTTTGTTTTCACCGCTACCAGGCAGCCAAAGACAAGGCGTATCTGGAAGAGCGGGACACCATTGCCGAAGAAGAATACCAGACCGCGTGCACCCAGGCCTGTCCTTCCGGTGCCATTACCTTTGGTGATTTGAACAATCCAGACCATGCCGTTCATCAACTGGTCAATCCAGATCCCCACCATTCTGGACGGCCCAGGAATCCCAAGGCCTTCCGTCTGCTGGAACGTCTTGAGACCAATCCCAAAGTGTATTATATCTCCGAACGGGAGTGGGTACGCAAAGCCGGTGATAACTATCTGGACGGTGAATGGGAAAAGGCACAGATGAAAAAAACCAAAGGTCATGAATAACCAACCATTAGCTTAGGAGTAAATAAATATGGATTCTGCATTAATACCTAAGGGCGCAAACCGCTGTCCGTTCCCTGTGTTTGCCACCGGGATCGCGGTGGTTGGTGTGATAGTGCTGTGGGGCGTTTATGCCATGGGACTGTGCTGGCTTAAAGGGTTGAACCAGACCAACATGAATGACTATTATGGGTTTGCCCTGTGGATATGGGCGGATCTTGCCGTTATTGCCATTGGTGGCGGGGCCTTTTTCACCGGCCTGCTGAGATATGTGCTTGGCATAGACGAGCTGAAAAATATTATTAATCTGGCTGTGGTGATTGGATTTATCTGCTACAGTTCAGCCCTTCTCATTCTGGCCATTGACATTGGGCAACCCCTGCGGGGCTGGTTTATTTTCTGGCATGCCAATGTTCATTCCATGCTCACCGAGGTGGCTTTTTGTCTTTCTCTTTATTTCAGCGTGTTGACCATTGAGTTTATCCCCCTGATGCTGGAAAATCGTCAGGTGGACAAGGTTCCATTTTTTCATAATTTAAGCCATAACCTGCACGGTACCATGGCCGTTTTTGCAGCCACCGGTGCCTTTCTTTCCTGCTTCCATCAAGGTTCCCTTGGTGGAGTTGCGGGGGTTCTTTTTGGAAGGCCCTTTGCCGTTCGAGAAGGCCTGTTTATATGGCCCTGGACCTTTTTTCTGTTCACCTGGTCTGCGGCGGCCTATGGCCCTTGTTTTACTCTGTTGGTTGCAAAGATAGTGGAGGGCATTACCCGGAAAAGACTGGTTAAGGACAATGTGATTCACCTGCTGGCAAAAATTTCCGGCTGGATGATTACCACTTACATAGTGGCCAAGATTATTGACACCATCTACTGGATCACGGTGACGGCCCCTTCATTGGGTTTTTCCGTCATGGACTTTTATACCGACAATGCCTTTTATGGCATCTGGATTCTCTTTGCTGAAATTGTTTTGGGGGGCATTGTGCCTGCCGCTATTCTCATCACAAAGAAATATCGTGAGAATTCCAAGCTGCTGCTTCTTGCAATCATTCTGGGTGTTCTGGGAGTATGTCTCAATCGTTGGGTCATGGTGCTCCAGGTCATGGCGGTTCCGGTGATGAGCTTTGATACCTGGGCCCTCTATATCCCCAGTTGGCAGGAAGTTGCCACCACCGTTCTGCCCGTTGCCTATGGCGCTATTCTTCTGTCCCTGGCCTATCGCTATCTGCCGATGTTTCCCCAGGAGAAAGAACTGTCCACCGAAAAATAAGGAGATCTTGATATGTTGCCAAATAGCTTTGAATGGGCCTGGGATGCGGGCCACCTCCTGTTTTTTGGAGGCATGTGGTACACCATTATTATTCTGAGTCTTGGAATGACCTGGTGCCTCTTTAAAACCATTATGGATACCATGGCCGGAAAAGGCGGAGACCCCCATTGATCACAAAGTGTCCTGCCATTGAATAATTGTCATGGGCAGCAGAGCTGATGTTTCTTAAAAACGGATGAGTCTCTGATGCCTACAAAAAAAGACACCCCCATGCAGCTTTTGATGCATGGCGGTGTCTTTGCGTGGTAAATATTCGGCCAGCACCCCATCTTCACCTATTTTTGCCTACTCACATAGCATTAGTATGCTACGCAGTCCCAAATAGGCGAATATGGGGCACTGGCCAAA
>JASFYZ010000414.1:0-9044 GCA_045046665.1 Desulfobacterium sp. | reverse complement strand
CCCCCCCCCCCTAAAAAAAAAGCCCGATAAGATAGTTGAATTGGAAAATCCAACAGACGTCAGCAACTTTTAGGTATGACACCCAATGGATTTCCAAATTGCAATTTGATAATTTAAGTTAGCTTAATTTTCAGTAAGTTACGTATGATTGATGCCGACGGAAAATTCATCATTAAAATGGTTAACCGATATGTTATCGTCTATATATCGACTAAATGTTCAACGATAAGTATTTCCCCATTAACCCGAATACTTTAGTTGGGCGCATTTCGATTTTCCCGGTCGTCTCTTTAACTACTTGATTTGTAAAAATATAGTGGTTGAGTCAATGAAATATTAATTTAATAAAATCAAGAGGCATGAGACTTGCATTTTAAGTCAAAGAATATGTTAAAGAAATATCAGCCCTGAGCTGGCCCAAGGGCTTAGAATTTTTATGCTTCAATAAAAATAGAATAAATTAAGGAGCTAATTTATGCGTACGAAACAGCAATATATTGATGGTCTTATGAAAATGAAGAACAATCTATATCTCAACGGTGAAAAAGTGGGGCGGGATCACAAAGATCTGGAACAGTCAATCAATGTGATTGGGAAATCGTTTGATGCAGCCAATGATCCCAAAACAAAAGATCTGTTCACTGCCACATCTCACTTGACCAATGAGACCATCAACCGATTTTGCCATGTCCATCAAAGTAATGAAGACCTTCACAAAAAACAGGACATGACCCGGGCACTTTGCCAGAAGGTCGGGTATTGTGTCGGACGATGCATGGGAATCGACGCTATAAACGCAATTAATGCGGTTTCATATGAAACTGACAAGGCGAACAAGGGAGAGACAAGTTATCACCAGAATTTTTTAAAATGGCTTGAAAACTTCCAGAAAAACGACTTGGTGGGTTCATGTGCGCAAACCGATGTTAAGGGTGAACGCATGTTGCGTCCTTCAGAACAGCCTGATCCGGATTCTTATCTCCACGTGGTGGAGAGAAGAGAGGACGGGATCATTGTCCGCGGCTGTAAGGTTCATATCACCTTTGCCTCTGTTGCCGATGAGATCCTGGTGCTACCCACCCGTGCCCTTGGTCCTGATGAAGGGGATTATGCCGTTGCATTTGCCGTCCCTGCAGATGCAGAAGGCGTCAAACAGGTTATAAATGCCCATAATATGCGGAAACGTGAGCATTATAAGCGTGGCTTTGATTTTGGTGCGGTGGATTCATATGTCATCTTTGATGATGTGTTCGTCCCCTGGGAACGGGTTTTTCTTTGTGGTGAACATCTGTACGGCGGCCTTTGTGCCATGTTGTTCGCATTATTTCATCGCCACAGTTATTCCGGATGTAAACCCGCCGTGGGTGACATTATTTTGGGTATGGCATCTCTTGCCGCCGAGGTCAACGGGATTGAAAAAAGCTCCCATGTCCGTGCCAAGCTCTCCGAGCTCATTCAGATTGCGGAACTGGGTTATGCCGCAGGGTTCACGGCGTCTGCAAAGGGCAGTCCTGAACTGCTGATTCCAGGGCTTGGTAAAGTTCCCTTTGGACCCGGATCTTATATTCCCGATTCAATCTATGCCAATGTAGGCCGCTGCATGACAGGGGAATCGGTTTTTCATGAACAGGAAATTTTATGTGATATTGCTGGTGGTATGCCCTCCACACTACCTTACGAAGCAGATCTTGTCAGCGAAGAACTCAAGCCTTTCATGGAAAAGTATTTAAAACGGAATTCCAAAATTCCCATTGAAGAACAGATCAAATTTTGGATGTTTTTCAGTGATATGACCGTATCTGGTCTGAGTGGCACCCTGAACTATGGGGGCTACCACGGCGGAGGATCTCCAATCATGGAGCAGATTGCAATTACCAGCCAGTATGACATCAACGCAAGAAAGGAAATTGTAAAAAACCTGGCTGGAATAAATTTAGATAAAAAGTAACGATATTCCATTGAGGCAAATCGTCTTTTCAAAGAAGCGATTTGCCTGTAATCATGGTACCGTCAACTTAGGTCGGATCAAGATGGGATCGGAGATTACCTGAAACATGCCCGGAATTTTGCATATCCGACCCAATAACGCTTGCAATTTTCAGGTAGCATCTAAAAGTTGTTTGACGTCGAAAAAAGGAGAGTGAAATGATAGATAGTTGCATAGTTCCGCCAGAGAGATCCTGGTTCAAATCCTGGCCAAAATATATTCCTAAAAGTTTGGAATATCCGGACGTACCCTTATTTGAAAATCTTGAGACTTCAGCTCGAAGATATCCTGATAAAGATGCCATGATCTATTACGGAACCCGTATTTCCTACAAGCAACTGTGGGAGGACTCTCTTAATTTCGCAGGATATCTGAAACAGGCAGGTGTAAAAAAAGGAGATAGGGTTTCTATCTATGCTCCCAATACGCCTCATTATGTGATTGCTTTTTACGGGATTTTACGTGCAAACGCAGTGGTGGTAACATTAGACCCCATGTTGAGTGAAGAGGAGCTTGCCCACTTGATTAACGACAGTGGCAGCAAGGTATTGATTACCATGGGATATGCATTGCCGCTAATCAACAAGGTCAAAGATCAGACCTGCCTTGAGACTATAATTGCAGGGGATTTTATCGACTATCTGCCTGAGAACCTTGAATTGCCGATAAGTGATTTTATTTTAGTTAGAGGGGAATATGATCAAACCATAGTGAAGTGGACCCGCATCCTTAAGCAAAAATTTGAACCCCCTGGGGTTGAGGTTGATTCCAACTCCAATGCGTTGTTAATCTATACTTCCGGGACCACAGGCGAACGAAAGGCGGCTCTGCATACCCATAAAGCCCAGGTTGCAACAACAGTCCGTACCAGCAAATGGCTTAGTTACGATTCTTCTTCAATTCATTTAACGGCGTTGCCCTTTTTTCACGTGACCGGACTGAATGTTATCCTGTCCGCTTCGGTATATACCGGAGGAACAATGGTGATTCTGACGCGTTGGGACAGGGAGGCAGCCATTCAGGCGGTTGAAAAGTACCGTTGTTCCCACTGGATAAATATCACGGCTATGGTTGTCGATATGCTTGCCTCCCCGGATATTTCAAAAAGAGATATCAGTTCTTTCCTCGTTTTTGGCGGAGGAGGGGCACCTCTTCCGGCCGTCATCGGGGAAAAGCTTAAAGCGATGGGGATCGAATATGCTGAAGGGTTTGGGCTGTCAGAGGCCGGAGCCGCCACCCATATGAACCCCATTAACAATTGCAAATTACAATGTATCGGTTTGCCGGGGCCCAATGTGGATTCTCTTATTATGGATCCGGTAACAAACGAGATTATGCCCCAGGGCGAGCAGGGAGAATTGATTTTAAGGTCTTCCTCCATGTTTGAAGGATACTGGAACAAACCCGAAGCAACCGCAGAGGCATTTGTTGAGTATGACGCTCAAAAATGGCTGAGAACGGGTGATCTTGGGTATATGGATGACGAGGGATTCTTTTTTATTGTTGACCGGTTGAAAAGAATGGTAAATCGTGCCGGCCTCAAGGTATGGCCCACCGCAGTTGAGGGAACCATGTACAGGCATCCGGCTATAAAAGAAGCATGTATTATTGGTGTTCCCGATGAAAGAGTAGGTGAGGAGGTAGCCGCAGTTATTGTTTTGAATGAAAACAAAAAAGACCAGACAAGCGAGGAAGATATTATTTCCTGGTCTAAGCAGAACATGGCATCCTATGAATATCCGCGTGTGATCAAATTTGTTGATGAGCTTCCCAAAACCGCCACAGGTAAAATATTGTGGAGGGAACTGCAAGAACAAAATCGTGAGAAGATATCATAAGCCTTTCATATAACTGCCACGGGCAAACCTGATTTGTACCGGGATTTGCCCCCAACAAAACTTGAAAGTGAACGCTTGTTTACCCGCATTATCTTATAAAATCAAATCAGGTATGTTCTTATTAGAGAATCAGTCCGGGCGTTTGATACCAAGCTTTTTCATACGTGAATAAAGGGTGGTGGGTTTAATCCCCAATATCTTTGCAGTGCCTTTCTCCCCCCTGATTCGCCAGCCGGTTTTTTTCAATATTTTAAGGATATACCTTTTTTGATACGCTTCAAGTGTCGGATTGTAAGATTCTTCAGAGCTAACACTTTCCGGTACTTCCAGGCTCAATGATCGATTTCTACAGACAATCATGGAACGTTCCACAACGTTGCGAAGTTCTCGGACATTTCCAGGCCAGGCATAATTCTTTATGGACTCAAGGCTGGTACGCGAAATTGTATCAATAGGCTTTCCCATGGTCTCGCTGAACTCTTTAATAAACAACCAAATCAGTGGAAGAATGTCTTGTTTTCGTTCCCTCAGAGCCGGTACCCGTATGGGGTACACATCCAGGCGATAATATAGATCTTCTCTGAATTTTCCATTTTTAATTTCTTTCTTAAGATTTCGGTTTGTGGCGGCAATGACTCTGACATTCACGGTTGTTGTTTTACTGCTTCCCAGTCTTTCAAATTGCCCCTGTTGCAGAACACGAAGCAGTTTAGCCTGAAGTTCCAGTGGCAATTCACCGATTTCATCGAGAAAAATGCTTGATTCATCGGCCATCTCAAACCGGCCGGGTTGCTTTGATATGGCCCCGGTATAGGCCCCCTTTTCTCGTCCAAAAAGTTCGCTCTCAATGAGAGAAGCAGGCAGAGCCGCACAATTTACTGTAACCATTGCACGTTTTTTTCGTAAACTCATATCATGGATGGCACGGGCTACAAGCTCCTTGCCTGTACCTGTCTCACCAAGAATTAGCACCGTTGAATTTGTTTCTGCAACATACTCAATTTTTTTCAACACCTCTTTAATTATATTACTGTCACCAATAATTTCATTATGCCTTTTTATGGTTTTTATCTCTTCACAAAGGTAAATATTTTCTTTTTGCAACTGGTTTTTCAGTAATTGAATTTTAGAAAACGCCTTTTGCAGTTCTGTTTCCGTCTGCTTTCGGAGCAGTGCATTGACAATAACCTCTGCAACCAGTTTAAGTCGCTGGGAATACTCATCAACCCAGGAACTTTTATAATGAGTGTGGCTTTCAAAAAGAATAGTGCCATAATAGACGTTTTTAACGACATAAGGAATAAGCAACCCGGATTTTATACCCATATTTGTAAGAGTCCTCTTATCTATGGAGCCTTCCTCCGGCAAATCATCCGTGGTGAAATATAAATTTTCACCGTTCTTTGTTTTTTTAATAAACCAAGGGTAATAGTCGTCCGCAATAATAGGGGGATAACGTTTCCCTCCCTGCATCGTCCATGAGTGAGTAATTTTAACTTGTTTTGTTTCTTTTATATACTGTATAAAATCGACTCGATCAAATTCCAGTATTTCTCCGATACGCTGGAGAACCTCCTCTACCTTATCATCAACCTCTTCTGCTGGAATTTTGATAAAGGTCACCGAGAGTTCGGTTAGTAGCTTCTCAAATTTCAAGCGTTTTTCATACTCTCTATGGACGGTTTGATCTAATTTAGAAAAAGTTTTAATTTTTTCTTCTAATTCATGAATTCTTTGCTGTAATTTTTCATGGGTTTGCTTAACTGGCAACAAGAAGAACTCCTTTACAATTTTTGGGGCTTGATCATAACTTCGGCCACTTTGAATACTGGGCTTGGCTCTAAGATCGCCCAATCTCGACAGTACACATTATATAAGGAATTATGAGCAGTTGAATAAAATCAGCATATTGATCCACTGATACCCTTCGGCGAGCATGTTTCTTATGCTTGAGATACCAGTCCTGGAGTAGGGCTTTAATCATACCGGCAGTCATGTCGGCATCGTGATTTTTAAATACGCCTTTTTCCTGTCCCCGGCGGATGATGTCCGCAATGACTTTTTCCGTGGCAAGGCTTCCCTCAAGCAATTTTTTCCGCTGGGAACGGGACATATTTTTGCTTTCCATGTAAGAAAAATAAAACCAGGGCTGCATGGCTTCACTTAAATAAAGATGCACCTTTATCATGGTGTTTAACTGCTCAAGTGCGTCTGATTCGGGATTGAGATAGCTTTCCATGATCTGCATCACGGTGTTGCGGCGATGGGACTGCATTTTGTTGAGCAGATCATTTTTGCTGGAAAAATAGGCATACAGCGCCCCGGTGCTTAAGCCTGTTTCTTTGGCCAGGTCCCGCATACTCATGGCCTGAAAACCTTTGGTATTGCTTATCTTTAACGCGGCATTAAAAATCTTTTCCAGGTTTCGGACAACGGTTTCCTCTTTTTTAATGCGGATGGCATCCTGATGATGATGAAAATAATCACGGCAGATGCTTTTTCGGGTGATTTTGATCTGTTTTTGAAAATCAATATAATTCATTTTAATTTCAGTTACCTTGGATTGCGCTACCCTTTTAGAAAATCAGGGGATTGAAAGTTCGGATTTGGATAGTGGTAAAATTCCATGCCGGATTTATAGATAATAGGAATATGAAAAAGCGGGGACTGGGTATTTAGTTCATTACCCTTTCCGCCGCCTTTTCCAGAATTTGTACCACATGGATGAGCTGTTTGAATCTCGGGTCCTGGGTCTGGCCATGGTAGAAGCGATAATATATCTGCTGGGCAATGACGGCCAGGCGGAACAGGCCAAAGCAATGGTAAAAGTTCATGTTTTCAATGGTGCGTCCTGAAATCTTTTCATAATGGGCCACCATTCCTTTACGGGTTAGTGCGCCATCCACATGGGTGGGAAGATTTCGCACGGCATGGTATGCCGGGGAATCATCTTTTTCCACCCAATAAGCAAGGGTACACCCCAGATCCATCAGGGGATCGCCGATGGTGGTCATTTCCCAGTCCAGCACCCCTTTGATGATCAATGGATTTTTGGGGTCCAGCACCAGATTGTCAAATTTAAAGTCATTGTGGATGATTCCAGAATTGGGTGAATCTTCGGGCATGTGGGCATCCAGCCATGCCATGATCTGTTCATACTCCGGGGCATCCGGGGTTCTGGCATTGCGGTAGCGTTTGCTCCACCCGCTCACCTGGCGTTGGACATAGCCTGCGGGTCTGCCTAAATCACCCAGGCCTATTTTTTCATAATCCAGGACATGGAGTTCATATTGAATTTCCACATGTTTTTCAAACAATCGGCGGATCTGATCCGGGGAAAGATTTAATTTGGGGGGGATTTCCCGTCGCAGAATAATGCCCTGCAACCGTTCCATGACATAAAAGGGACATCCCATGACCTCATCTGCGTCGCAGTGTGCAAGAGGGTTTGGCACATAGGGGAATACCGGCTTAAGGGCCTTTAAAATGTTGTATTCCCGGGTCATGTCATGGGCATTTTTGGGCTTGGTGCCAAAGGGCGGGCGGCGCAGCACCATCTCCTGTTTTCCCACCCGGATGAGATAGGTCAGGTTGGAATGCCCGCTGGGAAATTGCTGAAGGGTTAATGGTCCGTTAAGCCCGGGAAGGGTATCTTTAAGCCAGGTTTCAAGGCGTTCCTGGTCAAGCTCTTCACCGGTGCGGATATCTGTGGGCTGGTCTGTGCAATCCATGGTTGTTTCCTCGGCTGTTTCGGGCTTGTTTTACATTTTAAATAGTGCCTTCAGCAATTCTAATCTTATCTCACCGTTTTGTCCTGGTAATCCTTTAAAATCTGTTTTGCCACGGATACCTTATGGACCTCATCGGCCCCGTCATATATACGGGCGGTCCGTTCATGCCGGAAGAAAAAGGCAAGGATGGTGTCATCGGTCATGCCAAGGCCCCCATGTACCTGCAACGCTGTGTCCAGCACCTTTTGCATGACATTGGCCACCTTGAATTTGATTAAGGAGATCTCTTTTCTTGCCGCCTTGGGTCCGCTGTTTTCAATTTTCCACGCTGCATGGAGCACCATGAGCCTTGCACCCTGTATTTCTGCGGCACATTCGGCAATCCAGGATTGGATAATTTGCCGGGTGGCCAGGGTATGGCCATGGGGAGAGATGACCCTGTCCCGGGCCCGGGCGCACATGAGATCAAAGGCCCGGTTGCAGATGCCGATCCATCGCATGCAGTGGTGAATGCGTCCCGGCCCCAGTCGTTCCTGGGCAATGACAAATCCATGGCCCTCTTTGCCAAGGAGGTTCTCCCGGGGGACCCGACAGTTCTGATAGAGAATCTCTGCATGGCTGAAATAATCGTCTCCGGTGTGACCCATGACGGGAATATTGCGCACCAGATTAAAACCCGGGGTGTCGCAGGGCACCAGAATCATGCTGGCTTGGTGGTAGGCATCAGCTTCCGGGTTGGTTTTGGCCATGACAATGGCAAAAGTGGACCCATCTGCCGCGGTGGTGTACCATTTCTGGCCATTGATGACATAATCGTCTCCGTCAATGACGGCGGTGGTGTCCATGAGCAGGGGATTGGAGCCAGCCTGGCTGACTTCGGTCATGGAAAAGCAGCTTCTGATATCCCCCTGCACCAGGGGTAGCAGATACCGATCCTTCTGGGCCTGGGTGGCAAATAAATCCAGTATTTCAATGTTTCCCACATCCGGGGCCTGGCACCAGAAGACGAAGTGTCCAAGGGGGCTTCGGCCCAATGCTTCGGACACCAGGGCATGTTCCATGAGATTGAGTCCCATGCCGCCATATTTTTGGGGGTGGCAGGGGGCCCAAAGCTCCATCTGCTTTACCAGGTTCTGTTTTTCCTTGAGCCGGGGCAGCAGTTCGCTGGTGGGGCGACTGAGGAATTCCGGTTCCAAGGGAATGAGTTCCTTTTCCACAAATTCATCAATCATTTTAATGATGATTTGCATTCTCTCTGATATGGCAAAATCCATGTGTGTTCTCCTTTGTTAATAATATCTTCAACAAAATCGCAATGGCGCAAGCCTGATATCTCTCTTTGTTCTCAGCGTCCCTTTATATGATGGCCATCTTGGTTTAGCGGCACAGCAAAAAATGAAAAATGGTGGTATGCCGCCCCCGGTAGCTGGCCTGACCGGAACGGGAACGTCGGGGGGTATTTTTGCCCTTTGGTTCCCAATGTTCCGG
>JASFYZ010000413.1:0-4101 GCA_045046665.1 Desulfobacterium sp. | reverse complement strand
CAGTACTTTTCCGCTTACCGGCTTCGGAGCAACCGCGTTGACTTCCAGTTTTGGAACCCGCTGAACTCGCATGAGTATCCCGGCTCGCACGCAAACGATCTGGCAGCGATGGATAAATCGCAAATCGTCACGCCCCTTAGAAAGCAAGATAATGCCCGGCTGAGTATTCGACTGGATTCCGTAAAGCATGGACTGGCCTATCGACTCTTTCCATTTGGTCGCCCACTCAACTTCGTAGGCAATGCGACCGTCGAAGATGTCGATTTTGCTCCCGTCGTAGGTTCGGACTTCAGTGCTAGTATTTGGATCAAGTCCCATTTGTTGGGCAAGCCATTCCGACCAATCCGGTTCGTGCCAGTCGCCTGGGTTTTCAATTCCGGTTGTGTCGTAACCTTTTTTGCCATGCAGCTTTACCGGGGGATGTTCCGCTATACCGGCCTGAAGGATCTGTGGCGGCTGGGCCGGGCTGTGGGGCTTTCTTCATTGGTGCTGGTGTCGGGGGTGACGGTGATCCATGGCTTTGTGGGCTACTCCCGGTCTGTTTTTATCATTGATGCCGTTCTGGCCTTGATTTTTACGGGCGTGTTTCGCCTGCTTATCCGGTTCTTTTTTGCCCAGCTCAGCCAACATCGGGAGGATCACCACCTTTTTCATTTGTTCCGGCCCTATCGGGATCATAAGGTACTCTTGATTTATGGGGCGGGCAGTGCCGGAGAAAAGCTTTACAGGGAAATTGCAGAAAACCCACGCCTTAAATACCGGGTTGCTGGCTTTCTGGATGATGATCCGAAAAAATTGGGCAGGGCCATCCATGGGATTCCCGTGTGGGGCGGCTTGGGGGCAATGAAGGTGGTGACGGCAAAGCTTGCCGTGCAGGAGGTGCTCATTGCAGTGCCATCCTCCACCGGTGCCCAGATGCGGGCCATTGTCGAGGGCTGCAAGACGTGCGACGTGTCGTTTCGTACCCTGCCTGGCCTTGGGAATATCATTGACTGCAAGGTGGATATCAAGACCCTGCGGGATGTGGAATATAAGGATCTGTTGCGTCGGGAACCCGTGGAGCTGGATTCTGAAATGATTTCAGGCTACCTCAACGAGAAGGTGGTCATGGTAACCGGGGCCGGGGGCAGCATCGGCAGTGAGCTGTGCCGCCAGATCATCAAATTTCAGCCCCGGCAGTTGATTTTGCTGGATGCCTGTGAGTCGGCCCTGTACCAGGTGGAGATGGAACTCAAGCACCGCTCCGGGTACCATCGGTATGCCACGGTGCTGGGGCACATCCAGATAGGCCGGGTCTGACCCCGGTAAGTTATTGTTTTTATGCATAATGTTGTCTAAAATATGGGTAAAAAAGGGCTTAGCGGGTACTTTTTGATGCCAAAAAGGGGCTTTTAAGCAAGGGCGTAGCGAGGGGCGCATTCCCATTTTCCCGGTTGGAGATTCAACTCTTTGATTTATCAAGATATTTGATTTTGTATCAATGGATGGTGGCTTAATGAAATCAATGGGTTATATGATGGGCCGGGAAAATGGGAATGCGCCCGTAGCGAGGTCAGGGGCGTAGTGGGGTCAGGCCTGCGTTGTTGTTGTCCCTGGGCGGTAAAGTATCTTTTTTTTGTACGGCGGCTGTGCCACCGTGAATCTCGGTGCTGACTTCGTCCAGCACCTTGTCCCGGCGCTCCGCGCCTGAACAGGGTTTTGGACTGGGCACCCACGCCGATTAGCACCGGGATTATTTACTCGTTAAAAACCTTGCCCTCCGGGCCATGTTTTTAACTTCATCATTCCAATTGACTTGATAAATCGCAATATCAGGGCTATCATATATTCATAACATTTAATGTAATTTTAAAACAATTATCAAGGGGTAACCATTAACCATGGCTGAAAATGGTAAGATAATGCAATTTGCATAATCCCCATGATAAGCTTTTTCGGGAAACATGGAGCAATCTTGAAAATGTCCGCAGTTTCTTAAAGCATTATTTACCAGCGGATGTGTTAAAGTTGATGGATTTGCAAAGTCTTGAAATCAGCAAAGATTCGTTTGTGGAAAAGGAGCTTGCTGATTATTTTTCAGATATGCTCTACAAGGTGACCCTGTCCGGTTCTCCGGGCTATGTGTATGTTTTGTTTGAACATAAGAGTTATTATGACAAATATGTTCATCTCCAGCTTCTGGAATATATGGTGAAAATATGGAGACTTTTTTTAAAACAGCAGAAAAAAGAGAAGAAAAAGGCAGCGCTCCCCATCGTTCTTCCTTTACTGATTTGCCATGGAGACCAGAAATGGCCGAAAAAAAGAGTCCGTTTCTCTTCTTTGCTCTCCGGGCCGGTGGACGATTTGTCTGCTTATATTCCTGATTTCAACTTCGTGCTCTATGATTTAAGCACTTTTTCCGATGATGATATCAAAGGAACAGTCATGGCACGGGTGGTGATGCTGCTGTTCAAGCATGTTTTTGATTCTGATTTGCTGGAAAAATTACCAGGAATCCTTTCGTTGATGGGGGATTTGATGGCAAAAGAGACGGGGTTGCAATACCTTGAAACGGTGCTTCGGTATCTGTTCAGCACCGTTGACGATGTCTCAACGGAAACGCTTAAGGAGATTGTCGAACAGGCACTTTCCGACAGAGAAGGAGATAATATCATGACACTGGCAGAAAAACTCCGTATGGAAGGCAGACTTGAAGGTGAAATTAAAGGTGAAATTAAAGGCTTGATCCAGGCAATAGAGTTGGGTATCAGTCTTAGGTTTCCTGATAAACTACCGGCAATAATGACTAAAATTAATAAAATTAATGATTCGGCACTTCTTAAAAAAATTATTGATGCAATTAAAATCGCGAAAAGCGATACAGACATTATGGTATTTTTGAACTAAGAGCATTGGGGGTCAGGCTTGGCTTATTGATGTTTTTGGGGGGCAAAGTATCGCACTATACGAGTTTTTTCTGGTTTGATGCGTGTTGCCTGATTTTAGAAAGCCCCTTGGGAGTTTTTCCCGACAGGGCTTTTTTATCCTTTGGCCTCCAGGTTTTAAAATTCAGTCCATTGATGCATGGCTGGCATTGCCCGATGGCCATTTAACTATTTTCACGACGGCTGCGCCACCGTGAATCGCGGTGCTGACTGCGGCAGCACCTTGTCCCTGCGCTCCGCGCCTGAACAAGGTCCTGGGCCAGACATCACACGCCTATTATTCACCTTGCTGGATTGAGTTTCACAAGGCATTTGCGGAATTTATAATGGGATAAGAAATTTTCCCCCTTCGTTATTTGACAACGGTACTTGTTTACGGTACTGTTATTTGAGAATCATATGGAAATGGGGAGAAATGAAATGAAAGAGACAACAGCAAATGAGTTTCGAAAGAAACTGAAATATTATGTGGATATGACCATTGATAATCATAAACCTTTGAGGGTCAATCGTCGCAATGGACAGAATTTTGTCATTCTCAGTGAATCGGATTGGAAAGCAATTGAGGAAACCTTGTACCTGAATCAGTTTGCCGGTCTTGTTGAAAGTATTCACGATGCTGCGGCAGAATCTTTGGATGAGGGCACCGCCCTTGAGGACCTTGACTGGTGAGTTGGAAGGTTATCTTATCAAAAAAAGCAGTTAAGGATTCAAAAAAAATCAAATCTGCAGGACTTAAACCCCAGACTGAAAGATTGCTTCGCCTACTGTCAGAAAATCCGCTTCAGTCACCGCCAGCTTATGAAAAATTGGTTGGTAACCTCAACGGATTTTACTCCCGACGTATCAATATTCAACATCGACTGGTTTATGATATTGATAAAACAGCCCGGATTGTACATGTGTTCAAGATGTGGACGCATTATGAGTAACGTAGGGTCAGGCCTGTGATTCCAAATAGTCTGACCCCGATAAGTTGTTGTTTTCATGCGTAATGTCGTCTAAAATATGGGTAAAAAAGGGCTTAGCGTGTACTTTTTGATGCCCAAAAGGGGCTTTTAAGCAAGGGCATAGTGGGGTCAGGCTTGGTTTATTGGTGTTTTTGGGGGGGTAAAGTATCGCATTATACGAGTTTTTTCTGGTTTGATGCGTGTTGCCTGATTTTAGAAAGCCC
>JASFYZ010000412.1:0-10341 GCA_045046665.1 Desulfobacterium sp. | reverse complement strand
CTTTTGAAAAAAGAGCTGGAAAAGATGCTTACTCCCGAGGTCCTGATCGACATCAAAGAGGTCAGACGGCCTGAAGTCGATGCCCAGCTTGTTGCAGAAAATATTTCATCCCAACTTGAGCGACGAATTGCCTTTCGAAGGGCCATGAAGAGAAGCGTCTCTTCTGCCATGCGATTTGGTGCCCAGGGGATCAAGATTATTTGTGCTGGCAGACTTGGTGGTGCAGAAATGGCAAGAACGGAGTGGTACAAAGAAGGCCGTATTCCGCTTCACACGTTGAGAGCTGATGTGGACTATGGCTTTATTGAAGCCCAGACCACCTATGGTATTATCGGAATTAAAGTGTTCATCTTCAAGGGTGAAGTGCTTAACACCGACCAGAACCTTACAGCTTAATAGAGAGTTTGCTTAGGAGATATACAGTATGCTGAGTCCTAAAAAGGTAAAGTTTCGCAAACGGATGCGTGGAAGGCTCAAGGGAAAGCCCACCGGCGGGACAGAACTCAACTTCGGTGATTTTGGACTACAGGCCATTGAGTGCGGGTATGTCAATGCCCGACAGATTGAAGCTGCCCGTATTGCCATGACCCGTAAAATCAAAAGAACTGGTAAAACTTGGATTCGTTTTTTTCCGGACAAGCCCGTTACCAAGAAACCCGCTGAAGTCAGGATGGGTAAGGGTAAAGGACCCACGGATGCCTGGGTGGCTGCCATCAGACCCGGACGAATTCTCTATGAGATGGAAGGGGTCCCAAGAGAGCTTGCCCAGGAAGCCCTTCGTCTGGCAGCCAGAAAGCTGTCCGTTAAAACGCGCTTTGTGGAAAGGAGTTAAGCCATGAAAACCAGTGAAATTCGAGCCATGAGCGCCGAAGAGATAGAGACAAAACTGACTGAGCTGAAAAAAGAATTTTTCAATCTCCGTTTTCAGCATGGTGTTGGTCAGCTTGAGAATACGGCCATTCTTCCTGGGATCCGACGGGATATTGCCCGTTTGAGAACCGTTTCCCGGGAGATGAATTGAAACACATAGCTAACCCAAAATAGAGTTGATGCCATGAATGAAAGAGGAAGAAAAAGAGTACTTTTGGGTACTATAGTATCTGACAAGATGGATAAATCGGTGGTTGTGCAGGTCGAAAGACTGGTGCAGCACAAGGTTTATAAAAAATATATCAAAAGCTATAAAAAATATGCTGCCCACGACGAAAATAACCTTTGTCGTTCCGGGGATGTCGTTAAGATTACTGAATCAAGACCCCTTAGCAAAACCAAGAAATTTCGCGTCAGTGAGATTGTCAAACGGGCAGTTTGATTTATAAGGAGTTGAGATAATGATTCAGACAGAGACAAGATTGACTGTGGCAGACAACTCCGGTGCCAAGGAACTTTATTGTATCAAGGTCCTTGGTGGATCCAAAAGACGGTATGCCGGTATCGGGGATATCATTGTTGTATCCGTTAAGGAAGCTATGCCCAATGCCAAAGTTAAAAAGGGTGATGTTGTCAAGGCGGTTGTCGTGCGGACTAGAAAAGAGGTCTCCAGACCCGATGGTTCGATGATCAGATTTGATGATAACTCAGCTGTTATTATCAATCCTTCCAATGAACCAATTGGCACTCGTATTTTCGGCCCCGTTGCAAGGGAACTCCGGGCCAAACGGTTTATGAAGATAATATCCCTTGCACCCGAGGTTCTGTAGCAGTTCGCTACTTGGAGAGGATTCCCATGGAAAAGATCAAAACAAGAATTAAAACCGATGATAAGGTAAAGATCATTGCCGGTAAGGATAAAGGCAAAATCGGCAAGGTTCTGAAGGTACTTAAAAAGAAAAACAGAGCCATTGTTGAAAATATTAATGTGGCAAAGATCCATCAGCGACCCACCCAGGCAAATCCCCAGGGCGGCATTGTGGAAAAGGCAATGCCGGTGGATTATTCAAATCTTATGCTCATGTGCAACCGATGCGTTAAGCCGGTGCGTGTGGGTATGAGAGTGCTTGAAGATGGAAAAAAGGTCAGATTCTGTAAAAAATGCAATGAACAGATCGATGCTTAGGATTCGACTGAGGAGCTAATTTTCGATGCTTAAAGAGAAATATGAAAAAGAGATGGTCCCTGCGCTTACAAAGGCTTTTGACTATCAAAACAGAATGCAGGTGCCTGGCCTGGAGAAGATTGTGCTGAATATTGGATTGGGCGAAGCCATCAAAAATGTGAAATTGCTTGATTCTGCCGCTGCCGATCTGACCCTGATCGCAGGCCAGAAACCTGTTATCACCAAGGCAAAAAAATCCATTGCAGCATTCAAGCTCAGGGAAGGACAGCCCATTGGTTGTATGGTTACTCTACGCCGGGAAAAGATGTATGATTTTCTGGAGAAGTTGGTGAACATTACGCTTCCCCGTGTTCGTGACTTTCGGGGTATTTCCGGTAAGGCCTTTGACGGAAGAGGTAATTACAGCCTTGGTATCAAAGAGCATATTATTTTTCCGGAGATTGATTATGATAATACCGACACTATTAAAGGTCTCAATATTACCATAGTTACCACGGCAAAGACCGATAAAGAGGGCAAGGAGCTGCTTACGCTTTTTGGAATGCCCTTTAAAAACTGATCGTTAATCGCAAGTTGTAAATTGGATATGAAATGGGGCCTGGGGAAATTTAAAGTTGTTTTTCCCCTGCATACACCATATCCTTCCAGGAGGTAAAGTTGGCAAAGAAGTCTCTTATCGCAAAGGCGGGGAGAACGCCGAAATTTAAAGTGCGGGCGTACAATCGTTGCACCATTTGTGGCCGGCCCAGGGGATTTATCCGAAAAGCAGGTATTTGTAGAATCTGCTTCAGGGATCTTGCTTCTGCCGGGAAATTGCCGGGTGTGACAAAATCAAGTTGGTGATCATTCCCCCAGGCCAAAACAGGTCTGGTGATTATGTCAAACTTGGATAACAGATATCGTATAGTTCTTTTCTGCCTGAAAGGGCAGCAAAGTTGTTTCAGGAGATTATTATGGCAATGAGTGATCCCATAGCGGACATGCTTACAAGAATCAGAAATGGTGCTAAGGCAGAGTTTGCAAAAGTGGATATCCCCGGGTCCAAATTGAAAATTGAATTGGCGCGGGTGCTGAAAGAGCAAGGCTACATTAAGAATCACAAATTCCTTGAAGATGACAAACAAGGTGTGCTTCGTGTTTATCTTAAATATGTAGGTGAGAGTAAACCAGCTATTCATGGACTTCAGCGAGTCAGTAAGCCCGGTTGCAGGGTTTACACAAAGTCCAAAGAAGTGAAGCCGGTATTGAACGGTCTTGGTATTTCGATTGTATCCACATCAAAAGGGTTGATGACGGATAAGCAGGCTAAAAAAGAGAATGTGGGCGGCGAAGTCCTCTGTAATATCTGGTAAAACTGGAGGGATAAATGTCTCGAATTGGTAAAAAGCCGGTCCAGATTCCTGAAAAGGTAGAAATTGCACTCACAGATGATTCCATCGCCGTTAAAGGCGCCTTGGGATCACTTCAGCGCAGTCTGCATCCGGCAGTCACAGTTAAAATTGAAGAAGATAGGCTTCTGGTTTCTCCAAAAAATGAAGACCGGAAGACCGTTGCCCTACAGGGCTTGTATCGATCATTGATTCAGAACATGGTGATCGGTGTAACCACAGGGTACGTGAAAACGCTTTTGTTGAACGGAATTGGCTATCGTGCCGAAGTAAAGGGAAGTCAGCTGGTATTGAATGTAGGTTACTCCAATCCCGTTGATTTTGTCCTTCCTGACGGCGTTACCGCAAAGGTGGATAAAAATACCCAGATCACCCTGTCATCCATTGACAAGGAGGTTCTTGGTGAGACTGCAGCGCGGATTAGAAAAGTCCGTCCCCCCGAGCCCTATAAGGGAAAGGGAATTATGTATTCAGATGAACGAATCATCAGAAAAGCCGGTAAGGCTGCAGCAAAATAATCATAACCAGGAATAGAATACAATGGCAAATCGAACTACAAAGCGAATCTCAAGATTAAAGAGAAAGCGAAGAATCAGAAAAAATATCAATGGTACACCGGAACGCCCCAGACTTAGCGTTTTCAGGAGTGCTGGCCATATTTATGCCCAGGTCATTGATGATGTTAAAGGGCATACCATTGTGTCAGCATCCACCCTTGATGCCCAATTTAAAGAGACCGGTATTAAAAGCAGTGGAAAAGAAGGTGCTGTAGTCATCGGAAAGCTTGTTGGACAAAGGGCCCTGGATCAGGGTGTTACCAAAGTAACCTTTGACAGAAATGGCTTTCTTTATCACGGACGTATTAAGTCTGTTTCTGACGGAGCCCGGGAAGTCGGGTTGAATTTCTAATTAAGGAGGGAGTTCCTTGGGCAGCAAACAGACAGATGAAAATCAGTTGATTGATAAAGTCGTTCGAATCAACAGAGTTGCAAAGGTTGTAAAGGGCGGTAGAAATTTCAGCTTTAGCGCCTTGTGCGTGGTAGGTGACGGAGAAGGCAGTGTGGGCTATGGCTTGGGAAAAGCAGGTGAAGTGCCCGAAGCCATCCGCAAAGGTGTTGAAAAAGCCAAACGCTCCATGACAAAGGTGTCTCTCCTGGATGGATCCGTTCCCTGTGAAGTGGTGGGACGTGCCGGCTCCGGCCGTGTGCTTTTAAAACCAGCCTCTCCAGGTACCGGGGTTATTGCAGGCGGTGCCGTTCGTGCCGTTCTTGAAGCCGTTGGGGTCACCGATATTTTGACCAAATGCATCGGCAGCAATAATGCTCACAATGTGGTCAGGGCGACCATGGCCGGACTGAAGTCACTTGAAACCAGGGAAGAGGTTGCCAGAAGAAGGGGCCTTCGACCGGAAGATATATAGGAGGGACTTGACATGTCAGGTAAAGTGAAAATTACACAGATCAGAAGCATCATCGGACGTCCTGAGAAGCATCGCAGAATTCTCCGTGCACTGGGTCTGAGAAAGATAAATATGACCGTTGAACATAAGAACAACCCGGCAATCCTCGGGATGGCAAAAAAGGTTCCACATCTGGTCAGGGTAGAGGAGGTTTAAAGTGAAACTGCACGAATTATCCCCTGCAGAAGGGAGCCGACAAAGCAGGAAAAGAGTGGGACGCGGTCCTGGTTCCGGTATGGGAAAAACCTCCGGCCGGGGTCACAAGGGCCATAATGCAAGATCCGGTGGTGGTGTTCGTCCCGGGTTTGAGGGCGGTCAGATGCCCCTGCATCGACGTCTTCCCAAAAGGGGCTTTACCAGTATTTTTAAGAAGAGAATCGCCGTTTTGAACCTTGGGGATCTTGATGTCTTTGACACGGGTGTCACCATTGATGGGTCACTTCTCAGAGAGAGAGGCCTTGTCAAGGGGAAATTAGACGGAATAAAAATCCTTGGTAATGGAGAGTTGTCAAAATCGTTCTCTTTTAAGGGATGCCTTGTGAGCCAGTCCGCCCGGGAAAAAATCGAGGCTGCTGGCGGAAATATTGAACTGTAATTCTATCTGAGGTTGTTAAATGATTGAGAGCGGATATCAGAATATACTCAAGCTTCCAGACTTAAAACGAAAGCTTTTGATAACATTTGCATTGCTTTTTGTTTACAGGGTGGGCGTACATGTCCCAACCCCCGGGATTGATACAGCGGCACTGGCCTCTTTTTTTGACAATGCCAGGGGAACTCTGTTTGCAATGTTTAATATGTTCTCAGGGGGTGCCCTGGATCGTCTCTCTGTCTTTGCCCTGGGGATTATGCCCTACATCAGTGCCTCAATTATTCTTCAACTGATGACGGTTGTGATCCCCCACCTCGAACAACTTTCCAAAGAGGGGGAGCAGGGTCGGAAAAAAATTACCCAGTACACCCGATATGGCACCGTGGGCTTGAGTCTGATTCAGGGCTTTGGCATTGCCGTGGGGCTTGAAAGCATGACCTCACCGGCTGGTGCAGCCATTGTGATGTATCCTGGTTGGGCATTTCGCTTCATGACTGTGCTTACCTTGACGGCGGGAACTGCCTTTATCATGTGGCTGGGTGAGCAGATCACCGAGCGAGGGATTGGAAACGGTATTTCCCTGATTATTTTTGCCGGTATTGTTGCACGGATGCCCATGGCCATGGGAAATACCATTCGCTTGGTTTCCACCGGTGAAATGGGAATTTTTGCCATTATCATCCTGGCTATTCTTATGGTGGGTGTCATTGGGTTTATCATCTTCATGGAACAGTCCCAGCGAAGAATTCCCGTGCAGTATGCCAAACGGGTGGTGGGGCGTAAAATGTATGGCGGCCAGACCTCACATCTTCCCCTGAAGATTAATACCGCCGGGGTGATTCCGCCCATTTTTGCTTCGTCCATTATCATGTTTCCGGCGACCTTGGCCAATTTCATTGATCTGCCCGTCATGCAGAGTGTGGCAGCCGCCATGAGTCCGGGGAGCATAATTTATAATTTGATATATGTGGGCTTCATCATATTCTTCTGTTTCTTTTACACAGCGGTGACCTTTAACCCTGATGATGTGGCAGATAATATGAAGAAAAATGGGGGCTATATTCCGGGTATTCGACCGGGGAAAAAAACCGCTGAATACATTGATAAAGTGCTCACAAGAATTACGTTGGGGGGCGCTGTTTATGTGTCTGCCGTGTGTGTTCTGCCCACCATGTTGATGACAAAATTTAATGTGCCGTTCTACTTTGGCGGTACAGCCCTGCTGATAGTTGTTGGTGTTTCCATCGACACGATTGCGCAGATAGAATCCCATCTGATTTCCCGGAATTATGACGGTTTTCTGGGTAAATCAGGTGGTAGTGTGAAATCGAGACGGTAGTATAAATCGGCATCACAATCACAGACGGATAATAGAATGAGAGGTGGATTATGGCAAAGGAAGAAGCCATCAAAGTAGAAGGTACGGTGCTTGAAACATTACCCAACGCCATGTTCAAGGTTGAGCTGGATAACAAGCACCAGTTGCTGGCACATATATCAGGCAAAATGAGAATGCATTTCATTAAAATTCTACCGGGAGATAAGGTAACCGTGGAACTTTCGCCCTATGATTTAAGCCGGGGACGGATTACCTATCGATATAAATAGCACATCGCTGGAAACGATATCCAGTTGATGCGAGGAGTATACGCAAGATGAAAGTCAGAGCATCTGTTAAAAAAATTTGTAAAGACTGCAAGATTATCCGCAGGAATGGAGTCATCCGGGTGATTTGTATTAATAAACGTCATAATCAACGACAGGGATAGGGGGGCATAAAGCGTGGCAAGAATTGCAGGCGTAGATTTACCCAGGAATAAGCATATCGAGATCGCTCTCACCTATATATATGGTATTGGCAGAAGCAGATCCCAGGAGATTCTTTCAGAGGTCGGCATTGCATCGACATTAAAATCCGATGACCTCACCGAAGAGCAGGCCAACGAGATTAGAAAGGTCATTGACAGTAAATTTAAAGT
This sequence comes from Desulfobacterium sp., assembly GCA_045046665.1. GTDB lineage: Bacteria > Desulfobacterota > Desulfobacteria > Desulfobacterales > Desulfobacteraceae > Desulfocicer. Next base: position 2,867 of record JASFYZ010000412.1, on the reverse strand, counting down.
TGAGGGTGAGCTTCGAACCGATACCTCAATGAATATCAAACGGCTGATGGACCTTGGCTGCTACCGTGGACTTCGTCATCGGAAATCTCTTCCCTGTCGTGGCCAGCGGACCAGCACCAACGCGAGAACCAGAAAAGGTCCCAAGAGGGCGGCAGTCAAAAAGAAAAAGTAAGTTGACCGAAACATGAGTTGTTTTACGGTTGACCATCAGGAGGCTTTGCTAAGTTATGGCGAAAAAGACCAAAAAGAGCGTTACCAAGAAAAGAGTTAAAAAAAATATATCAACAGGCGTTGTACATATTCAGTCAACGTTTAACAATACTATTGTTACCATTACTGATGAATCAGGAAATACGATTTCCTGGTCCAGCTCCGGCATCCAAGGATTTAAAGGGTCCAGAAAAAGTACCCCCTTTGCGGCCAAGCTGGCAGCAGAAGATGCTGGCGCAAAAGCCATGGAACATGGTATGAAAAATGTCAGTGTATATGTGAAAGGACCGGGTGCCGGACGTGAGTCTGCCCTGCGTGCCCTTCATGCCATTGGATTTAATATCTCCATGATCAAGGACGTGACCCCGGTAGCCCACAATGGATGCCGACCGCCCAAGAGAAGAAGAGTCTAAATCTTCACTGTCCTAAATTTAAAACGTTTGTTGATTTTTGAGATAAAGGAGGAAAACGTTGTCACGTTATCGAGGTTCTGTCTGCCGTCAGTGCAGACGCGAAAATATGAAACTTTTTCTGAAGGGCGACCGTTGCTATTCAGATAAATGTAGTTTTGACCGAAGGGGATATCCCCCTGGCCAGCATGGGCAGAGACGCACTAAATTCTCTGAGTATGGTATTCAGCTCCGGGAAAAACAAAAGGTCAGAAGAATATACGGCATTTCTGAAAAACAGTTCAGAATTATTTTTGCCAATGCTGATCGTCAAAAAGGTATCACTGGTGCCAACCTTCTGGGCATGCTTGAACGGCGTTTTGACAATGTGGTATTCCGTCTGGGCTTTACCAGCTCCAGAACCCAGGGTCGCCATTTTGTCCGGCACAACCATTTCACAGTGAACGGCAATAAAGTCAATATCCCTTCCTATATCATGAAGGCCGGGGATGTCATTGAACTCAAGGAAAAGAGCCGAAATGTGGCTGCCATCACCGAATCCCTTGAAACCATTGTCCGGCGCGGTATTCCCCAGTGGCTTGAGCTTGATAAGGATGGTTTTAAAGGGGCGGTTAAAAGTCTGCCGGCCCGTGAAGATGTTACACTGCCCATACAGGAACAGCTGATTGTAGAGCTTTACTCCAAATAAGTGAGCTGCAGTTTGTCCTATGTTTATATTCAGGAGATAAACAATGTCATCAGATGAACTTGTATATGTCAACTGGCACGAGATGATCAAGCCTGAGAAAGTTGCTGTTACCACAACCTCCACCTACGGAAAGTTTGTGTGTGAGCCCCTGGAAAGGGGGTTTGGTATTACCATTGGTAATTCCTTGCGGCGGATTATTCTTTCATCGCTCTACGGCAGTGCCATTGTATCCGTAAAATTTGAAGAAGCACTTCATGAGTACAGTGTTATTTCAAACATCAGTGAAGATGTTTCTGAAATTATCATGAATCTCAAAGAGATCAGATTCAAGGTGTCTGACTTGGGAGATAAAGAGGTAAATCTCCATGTTACTGGGGATAAAGTGGCAACTGCCGCTGATATCACTTCTCCGGATGGCCGGGTCCAGGTATTGAATCCTGAGCAGCACATTGCCACGGTGAATGATGGTGGTGAGCTTAAAATGACCATGCTGATTCAAACCAGTAAGGGGTATGCACTTTCTGCGGCGAACAAGAATGAGGATGCACCTGTGGGAACCATTCCCATTGACAGTGTTTTTTCTCCCATTAAAAGAGTTAAATATGTCGTTGGAACTTCCAGGATTGGTCAGAAAACTGATTATGATAAACTCACCATGGAAGTATGGACAGATGGCAGTGTTACGCCCGAGGACTCTGTTGCCTTTGCTGCGAAAATTCTCAAGGAGCAGATGAATCCATTTATCAATTTTGATGAAGACATTGAGCCTGAGCAGGAAGAAAAAGAGCATAATGGTGCCGAAAGAAACTTTAATGATAATCTCTACAGAAGTGTAGATGAGCTTGAACTTTCTGTAAGAAGTTCCAACTGCCTTAAAAATGCACAGATCCTGAAAATTTATCAGCTTGTACAGAGAACTGAAAGTGAAATGCTGAAAACAAAAAATTTCGGACGAAAATCCTTAAATGAGATAAAGGAGGTCCTGACATCCATGGATCTCACTCTTGGAATGGATCTTGAGGGATTTGTGCCACCTGAGGAAGACCAACCCAACGAAGGAGAATAAATTTTCCCATGAGACACAGAAAATCAGGCGTAAAGCTAAATCGAACATCAAGCCATCGAAAGGCGATGTTCAGGAACATGGTCACCTCTCTTTTTAAACACGAGAGAATCAAAACCACCGACGCCAAGGCCAAAGAACTCCGGAAACTGGCGGATAAGATGATCACATTGGCCAAACGGGGGGATCTCCATGCCCGACGTCAGGCCTTTTCCGTTATTAGAGAAAAGGATGTGGTCCATCAGCTGTTCAATGACGCTGCAGACAAGTTTGGTAGCCGTCAGGGTGGATATACCCGGATTATCAAACTGGGGCCCAGAACCGGTGATGCCGCTCCCATGGCCATGATTGAATTGATCATTGATTGAATTGATCACAAATAATTAAACAATTCTCCTGCCGGATGCCGTGGGACCATAGATAAAAACAGTGAAATCTTAAACTGATTGATGGTCTGGCTCTTTGTAGGGGGGGATTGTTAAGCTTCATAAAAAAA
>JASFYZ010000411.1:0-5106 GCA_045046665.1 Desulfobacterium sp. | reverse complement strand
TTGTTTATGGATTTATAATCCGGCTATTTAACCTGAGTGGTCCCTTCCTGAATCACAGATTCAGAGGGGGATTTCTTAGTTAAAAATTTGATTTGAAGTTTGGCATCCTTCATATTACCTCAAAAGTACTTTTCAGTTTTTTGGGAAAAAGATCTTGCAAATGGGGAATGCTCTAAAAAAGTGTAAAGTAGTTTTGAAGGATACCTAAAGTTTAATCATTTGATTGCCGGTGTGGGTAAATCGCTGACTACAGCCCGGCTTTTACCTTGATCTCAGCAGCTTTGTCGGTGTGCTCCCAGGTGAAATCAGGATCATGACGTCCAAAATGACCATAGGCCGAGGTTTTTCTGTATATGGGACGCAGCAGATTCAGGGTCTGGATGATAGCGGCGGGTCTCAGGTCAAACACCTCTTTAACAATTTCCACAGCCTTTTTCTCTGAAATTTTACCGGTGCCCTTGAAGTCCACCAGCAAAGAAACGGGTTCTGCCACGCCAATGGCATAGGCTACCTGGATTTCACATTTTTCTGCCACCCCGGAGGCCACCAGGTTTTTGGCAATGTAACGGCCCATGTAAGAGGCGCTTCGATCCACCTTGGAGGGATCTTTTCCGGAAAAGCAGCCGCCCCCATGGCTTCCCTGGCCTCCATAGGTGTCCACAATAATTTTTCGTCCGGTGAGGCCGCAGTCACCCATGGGGCCACCAATGACAAAATTTCCAGTGGGATTGATGAAAAAACGGGTATCACCGTCTATCATTTCCGCCGGGATCACTTTGCGGATCACCTCTTTAATGATGGCATCTTTTAGGTCTTCGTGGGCCACGTCGGGTTTGTGCTGGGAAGAGACCACAATCGTGTCTACGCGTGCGGGTTTCCCATCAATATATTCAATGGTGACCTGGGATTTACCGTCGGGTCTTAAAAAATCCAGCGCTCCGTTTTTCCTGACCTGGGCCAGACGTTGGGTCAGCTTGTGGGCATAGCTGATGGGCATGGGCATCAGTTCCGGGGTTTCGTTGGTGGCAAAACCGAACATGATGCCTTGGTCGCCTGCGCCCTGTTCTTTAAAGAGACCTTCCCCTTCATCCACGCCTTGTGCAATATCCGGAGACTGGTGGTCAATGCTGGTGATCACCGAGCAGGTGCGCCAGTCAAACCCCATGTCCGACGAGTGGTACCCGATATCTCTGATGGTCTGCCTGACAATTTCGGGCATGTCCACATAACAGTTGGTGGTGATCTCTCCGGCAATCATGGCAAGGCCTGTGGTGACAAGGGTTTCACAGGCCACCCGGCATTTTGTGTCCTCTGTCATGATGGCATCAAGAATACTGTCGGAAATGGCGTCTGCCACTTTATCGGGATGTCCCTCGGTGACAGATTCTGATGTGAACAGAGTGGATTTTTTTTCCGTCATGGTATCTCCTTTATGGCATTGTGTGTATAATTATTTGAATTAATTATAGATTCAATGCAAAGTAACGCATAAGTATGAATGTATATCAATTGCAGAAGGTATGTCATGGCAGATTATTTGTCAACAATTTGGAGTCATATCCAGTAATTCTAATTTTGGTTGTCCGGGGGGGGGCATCATGATAATGTAAGTCCCGGATGACTTCTCGTAATATCCAGTACCCAGAATTTAGTACCCAGTACCCAAAACCAATTATTCAAAACTAACAAAGGCATGTATTTATATGGTTGAAATTAATAAGGACAAACCCCTGAAGGGAAATCGAATCACTGGCATCGGATCGGCCCTGGTGGATCTGTTGATCCATGAGAGTGATTTGTTTTTAACGGAACTTGGCAAGGAAAAGGGTGGCATGACCCTGGTGGAAAGTCAGGATATTGACGTCATTCTGGAAAAAACACAGCAACCCCCCATGGTGGTGCCGGGCGGAGCGGCCTGCAACACCATTGTGGGGGTGGGACAATTGGGGGGAAGTGCCCGGTTCATCGGTCAGCGGGGGGATGATGCCCCGGGTGAATTTTACCAGGATGCCCTGGAAAAATGCCATGTGGAACCGGTTTTTTATACCTCTGCCACTCCCACGGGCCGGGTATTGTCCGTGATCACCCCGGATGCCCAGCGCTCCATGTTTACCTGCCTTGGGGCCTCCACGGAGCTGAACCCGGAAGAGATCACCCCAGCTCTATTTAAGGACACGGCCATTGCCGTCATTGAAGGGTATCTTTTGTTTAATCCTGATCTCATGACCGCTTGCCTGGAAAGTGCCAGTAAGGCCGGGGCACTCATTGCCCTGGATCTGGCCAGTTTTGAAGTGGTGGAAGCCACAAAACCCCTGTTGGAGAAAATTGTTGGGACCCATGTGGATATTCTCATTGCCAATGAGGATGAGGCCCGGGCCTACACCGGTCATTCCGATGAAGGGATGGCCCTGGATGCCCTGGCAGTCCAGGCCCCCCTGGCGGTGCTGAAAAAGGGAGCCCGGGGAAGTTGTCTGGCCCATGATGGCAGAATTGTTGAAATTCTCCCTGAGACGGGAAATCCTGCAATGGACACCACCGGAGCCGGTGATCTCTGGGCCGCAGGTTTTCTGTTTGGCCTTGCCCATGGTTTTTCCCTGGAAGAGAGTGGCCAACTGGCCTCACTGCTGGGATATGAAGTGTGCCAGGTGGTGGGGGCTCATATTCCCCAAGCGGGATGGCAGCGCATTCACACATTTATGAAAGAAAGGGACATGGTTTGATTCCTGTTCTTTACCGGTATATTTTCTGGGAACTTCTCTCTCCCTTTGGGGTGAGCCTTTTGTTTCTCACCTTTGTGTTTGTGATGACAAGAATTCCTGACATCACCAATATGGTGGTGAACTACAACATGGGGATTTCCGCTATCTTTCTTCTGGTGGTCTACACCCTGCCACGCTTTCTGGAGTTTACCCTGCCCATGTCCGTGATGATAGCCGTGTTGCTAACCTTCATGCGCATGTCCGGGGCCAATGAGATCATCGCCCTTAAAGGGGGAGGCATGACCATTTACCGTCTGCTTCCTCCGGTGACGTTTTTTTGTGTACTGATGACACTCATTACCCTGTGGGTGACGGTGTGGGCCGTGCCCTGGGGAAAATATGCATTCAGTGTCCAGGGAGCCCAGATGGCCCGGGCCAATATCAACGTGGCCTTAAAAGAGCGGCAGTTCAATACCCCCTTTGACAATGTGATGATCTACATCAGTGCCATTGATATAAAAACCGCCCAATTGAAAGATATTTTTATTGAGGATGGCAGAGATCCTGACAGCGTTAATATCACCGTGGCCGCTGAAGGGTCCCTGATGTCCCGGCCCGATGAAGGGCTCTATACGTTGACACTTAAAAACGGCATGATTAACCAGGTCTCCCTTGATCGCAGCGTTGCCCACCAGATTCAATTTGATACCTATGATATCAATTTTGATGTGGGATTGCCTGGAAAGAAGCGGGTTGATGGGGTAAAGGAGCTTGATGAAATGGGGATCAAGGCCCTGAAGGCGGTGAGCCAGGACCGGGACGCATCCCCCAAAAAACGTAATCAGGCCCGCATGGAACTCCATGAAAAACTGGCCATCCCCTTTGCCTGTCTGGCCTTGGGACTTCTGGCCCTGCCATTGGGGCTTCAGTCCCTCTCCTCCCGCCACACCCCGGGATTTGGCCTGGCCCTGGTTTTTTTCATGGGGTACTACATGCTTCTGGCATTGGGGTGGTCGGCCGGTGAAAACGGTGGGTATCCGCCTATTGTGGCCATGTGGCTGCCCAACGCTGTCATGGGGGGCATGGCGGTTTATCTGATCAAGCAGGTGGCTGGGGAACGTTTTTTGCGATTTCCCAATCCTTTGACCCTGTGGAAACGGGAAAGGTAACAGAGATGTCCATCATAAATCGATACTGGATGGGACAATTTTTGCGGTTTTTTTGCATGGTCCAATTTATTGTACTGGTCATATTTGTGACTGTGGATTACCTGACCAATCTCAATAAATTTTTTAAAGCAGGGATTTCCCTGGTGGACGCATTGGGGTATGTGCTCTTAAAGACCCCTTTCATGTTTGTTCAGTTCACCCCGGCCGGGGTGGTATTGGCTGTGATTGTGGTGTTTGGGCTCATGAATCGCAGTAACGAACTTCTGGCGTTAAGGGCCGGGGGCATCAGCGCTTATTATTTGGTGAGACCCGCCGTTGTGGCCGGAGTCCTGCTCTCTTTTTCCATGTTTTTTCTGGGGGAAACCCTGGTGCCTGTGACCATGGCAAAGGCCAATTACATTAAATATTCGGTGATCAAAAAAAAGCACCAGATCCATGCCACCCGGGAAAACATCTGGATTAAAAGTGATGATACTATTGCCCATTTTAAATTTTTTAACCCTGTGGATCGCACTCTTTCAGGCATTATTCTGACCCGCATGGATGATAAGTTTAAGGTTACCCAGCGCATGGACGCCCGCTCCGGTGTGTACCAGAAAGGGCAGTGGCATTTTTTTAACATCATGGTTCAAAATTTTACCCCCGGTGATGATACCGGGGAGGTGACCTTGCATGATGAAAAAATTGTGGACATGGGTATTTTGCCCGAAGACCTGGGCCAAATGGTGAAAAAGACCGATGAAATGCGGTTTGCCGAACTTGCGGCCCACATCAGAAAGGTGGAACAGGAAGGCTATGATGCCACCACCTACCGGGTGGATTTGTTGGGAAAAACCGCCTTTCCCTTTATCTGTCTGATCATGGCCATCATGGGGGCAGCTGTGGGTATGCGTCCGGCGGTGAAGGAGAATCTGCCCCTGGGCATTGTCATGGGGCTTGGCATGGCCTTTCTGTACTGGATTTTGTATAGTTTCACCACCTCCCTTGGCTATGGCCGTATGCTGCCTCCCTTTGTCAGTGCTTGGGCTGCTAATTTTTTATTCTTATGTGCGGCTTTGTTTTATCTGGCTCGCACGGAATCCTGACCACTCCCGGAGTATGTTTTTATATAACGGGCATGTCCTGCCGGACACAACGAATATTGAAAATGCTATCATGCCGCCCCCCCGACGGGCAATGGGTCCGGCCCGGAACCGTAGACGGCCCAATTGGCCGGTTCCTATTGCCCCTCGGGGGGG
>JASFYZ010000410.1:0-17954 GCA_045046665.1 Desulfobacterium sp. | reverse complement strand
CCCTTTTATTCGTTGCTTGCCAGGATGCCCCGGGAAGATCGCAGACAGGCCCTCCGGCGGCTCGTCATGGCAGAGCCCCTGATTCATCCCCCCGGAGCCCGGCAGGTATACAGTGATCTTGGGTATATGGTGCTGGCGTGGATTGTGGAATCCACCACCCGGATGCGCCTGGATCAATTTGTGGATGATTCGTTTTTTGCCCCCCTGGGGCTGGATCTGTTTTTCAGACCATTGGGGGAATGCGATGTCTCCCCAGGGCACCTCAAGCGTTTTGCCGCCACAGAGCAATGCCCCTGGCGGCACCGGATACTCACAGGCGAAGTACATGATGACAATGCCTGGACCGTCGGGGGCGTTGAGGGGCATGCCGGACTTTTCGGCACAGCCCATGCCGTGGGAAAGTTGCTTTTTTACATACTCACCGCCCTCCAGGATACATCCACTCCCCGAACCCCGCCCCCACAACCCATAACCCAACACCCAGTACCCACAATCCAACACCCAACACCCAGTACCCACAACCCAACACCCATAAACCCAATCCCCGGGAGGGTGCTTCGGCAATTCGTACAAAAAGAGTCGGGCCGAGAGCGGGTGGCCGGGTTTGATACCCCCTCCCTGGTGGGTTCCTCCGCCGGTGGTGGGTTTTCCCCCGGCGCCCTTGGCCATCTGGGCTACACCGGAACTTCTTTCTGGATGGAACCGGATCGCTCCATTATTGTGGTACTGCTGACCAATCGGGTCCACCCTTGCCGGGATAATATTAAAATAAGGCAATTTCGCCCCCGACTCCATGATGCCGTCATGGAAAGATTCAAATCTTGACCACAAGCACCTTCAATAAAACCATCCTAAAATTTAAAATCAGAATTCTTGGGGTCTGAAAGTTGCGCTTGTAAAATGTTGCTATTTCTGTTAGCAGGTAGTGTTTAATTGTTATTTTTGCATGTGAACTCAAGTTACTAAATATAATCATGGGGAAGAGGTGATATGAACCTGATAATTGATTCTGTCCTGGGCGTGTTCTCAAGTGATCTGGCCCTTGATCTGGGGACTGCCAACACACTTGTATATGTGAAAGGCAAAGGCATTGTGCTCAGTGAGCCATCGGTGGTGGCTGTGCGCACCGATGCAAGGGGGGGGAAGAACAGGGTTCTTGCCGTGGGGCTGGAGGCCAAAAATATGCTGGGCAGAACCCCAGGGAATATCTCCGCCATCCGACCCATGAGGGATGGGGTGATTGCCGATTTTGAAGTCACCGAGGCCATGCTCAAGCATTTCATCAGAAAGGTGCATAACAACAGAAGAACTCTGGTGCGGCCCCGGATTGTCATTGCCGTGCCTTCGGGTATCACCCAGGTGGAAAAAAGAGCGGTGCGGGAATCTGCGGAACTTGCCGGTGCAAGGGAGGTCTTTCTCCTGGAAGAACCCATGGCTGCGGCCATTGGGGCGGGCATGCCGGTGACGGAACCCACCTGCAATATGATCGTGGACATCGGAGGGGGCACCACCGAAGTGGCCGTCATTTCCCTTGCCGGTATTGTTTACAGTCGATCCATCCGGGTGGCCGGGGACAAAATGGATACCTCCATCCGACAGCACATCAAACGAAAATATAATCTGCTCATTGGTGAAAGAACCGCTGAAACCATTAAAACAACCATTGGCAATGCCTACCCCGATGCAGACAGCATTGAGACCATTGAGGTCAAGGGGCGGGATCTGATCTCCGGCATTCCCAAAATTCTCACCATTGATTCCGAAGAGATCTGCCTGGCCATTTCAGAACAGATTGAGGCCATTGTGGAAACCGTTAAGATTGTACTGGAACAGACACCGCCGGAGCTTGCCGCCGATATCGTGGACAGCGGTATTGTCCTCACCGGTGGGGGGGCCCTTTTGAAAAATCTGGATAAACTGCTCAGGGAAAAGAGCGGACTTCCCATTATTGTGGCGGACGATCCCCTGACCACGGTGGCCCTTGGGTGTGGAAAGGCCCTGGATTCACTTGAAATACTTAGGGAGGTGGTCATCGACTGATGCCATGTTTTCAAAACGATTCGTCTTTCTGATTCTTGCCATTTTTATTGTTTTTGGAAATTTTGTGTTTCTGGCGGTGGGCAGCCAGGACGGTGTTCCAGTGTCCCGTTTTGAGCGTCTCACCATTGCCCTGGTGGCCCCTTTCCAAAGAATGGTGACCCGGACAACAAGCGCCGTCCACGAGGTATGGACGGTGTATTTTGCATCGGTGTCAGCGGCCAAGGAGAACAAAATGTTGAAGAAAGCCTTGGCCCAGGCCACGGCAGACCAGAACAGTTGCCGGGAGCTTGCCCTGGAAAACCAGCGATTGAGAAAATTTATCCATTTTAAAGAGACAGAATCCCAGATCATGGTGGCAGCCAAGGTGATCGCCCGGGACCCTTCTCCTTGGTTCGGTACCATGATGATAGACAAGGGAAGGCAGGACGGGTTGTCCCGGGGACTTCCCGTGGTGGCGGCCCAAGGTATTGTGGGGCAGGTGGTGGCAGTTGCCGGTCGATACAGCCGGGTGCTTCTCATCACCGACCGCAACAGCTCCGTTGATGCCCTGGTGCAAAACACCCGGGCCCGGGGAATTGTCCAGGGAGATAATGCGGAAACCTGTTTTTTTGACTATGCCCTGAGAAAGGAGACGGTGTCCATTGGGGATGACATTGTGGCCTCGGGTCTGGATCAAATTTTTCCCAAGGGGATCAGCATCGGGAAGGTGGTGGAAGTAAGAAAAGAAAATTCCGACCTGTTCCAGCATATCAGGGTGAAAACCAGTGTGGATTTCAACACCCTGGAAGAGGTGCTGGTGTTTGTGAAACAAACCGAATTAACCGAAGATATCCTCCCATGAATGTGCTTTTTTATCTGCTTCTTTCCCTTGTCATGGTAATCGTTCAAACCACCTTGGTCCCTGAAATTCTATTTTCCCATTTTTGTTTTGATCTTCTTATTGTCAACGTCCTTTATGTCAGTCTGTTTGCCTCCCACGGCTTTTTAATTATTTACGTGGGGGTTCTGGGGTGGATCATGGATTGCCTCTCCGGTGCCCCCTCCGGGTTTTATCTCTCCTCCTATTTATGGATCTATATCTTTGTGCAGATACTCAGGCATGTGATTCATGCGGGCAATTTTATTTTTATTCCCGCTATCAGTGCCATTGCCGTGGTCATGGAACATGGATTTTTGATCTTCATTCTTCTGGCCAAACAGGGGGGATGGTTTTTTTCCGTCACAGATATGGTCTCCATGGGTAAAAAAATACTGGTGGGTTTCTTTATGATCCCCTTGCTCCTGTGGCTGATCCACAGATGTAAAAAAGGCTGGGATAAAAAAGTACAGCATATTTCAGGAAGAAATATGGGAATCAGGGGGTAGGGGTGTCTCAATATGTTAAACCACCCGGAAGGGAGTGGCTCAAAAAACGGTTGATGGGTGGAACCCTCTGTGTGGCCGTGGCGTTTTCCATTTTGCTTGCCCGGTTTGTCTATCTCCAGGTGATCAAGGGAGAGGAGTATCGTCATCTGTCAGCCAATAACTGCATTCGATTGCAGAGCATTCCAGCCCCCCGGGGATTGATTTATGATCGAAACGGTGCCCTGTTGGTGGATAACCGTCCCTCCTTTGATCTTAAAATTATTTTAAAGGATGCGGCCCCGGTGGCAGAGACCCTTGCCCGCCTTGCCCGCTTGATGGCGGTTCCTGTTGAGGAACTCCAGGAAAAAATTGACAGCAAATCCCGGCGCACAAAGTTCAAGCCCATTCTTTTACAACGAAACATCTCAAGAGATCAACTTGCCGTGGTCAAAGCCCATGGATTTGATCTGCCCGGGGTGATCATTGATGTGGAGCCCCGGCGGAACTATATCCATGAGAAGTGCGCAGCCCATGTGTTGGGGTATTTGGGGCAAATCAATGCAGGAGAGATGAAAAAGGGCAATTTTCCCGATGTAAGAAGTGGGGATGCCATTGGCCGTGATGGGGTGGAAAAGGAGTTTGAAACGGTGCTCCACGGAAAGCGGGGGGGGCGACAGGTGGAGGTGGATGCCACAGGCCGCCTGGTTCGGGTGCTGAGCACCGTGGACCCGGTGCCGGGTCAAAATGTCTTTTTAACCATTGATCTTGAACTTCAGCAGGCAGCAGAGGCGCTGCTCCAGGGGAAATCAGGGGCTGTGGTAGCCCTGGACCCCGCCACCGGTGATGTGCTGTGCATGGCCAGCAGCCCTGCCTACAATCAGAATGATTTCATTGGTGGCATTTCCCATAAAAAATGGCGGGCACTTCAAGCGGATCCGGGTCACCCCATGACCAATAAGGCCATACAGGGAGAGTATCCACCGGCTTCCACCTACAAAATTGTCTCGGCCATCGCCGGGCTGGAGGAGGGGGTTGTGAATATCAACACCTCCCGGTTTTGTTCGGGTCGCCATAAGTATGGTAACCGGACCTATCGCTGCTGGAAAAAATGGGGCCATGGCGATGTGGACATCTTCGAGTCCCTGGAACAATCCTGTGATGTTTTTTATTACCGGGTGGGGGAAGACGTGGGGGTGGACACCCTGGCCCAGTATGCCCGGGGGTGCGGGCTGGGAAAACCCACAGGCATTGAACTGCGAAAGGAACGTCCCGGGCTGGTTCCCACTGCCGCCTGGAAACGAAGACGGTTTGGGGTCTCCTGGCAGGGGGGAGAGACCCTTTCCATTGCCATTGGTCAGGGGTTTAACCTGGTGACCCCCCTTCAGATGGCGGTGCTCATGGCCGCCGTGGGTAATGAGGGGACCCTGTATCGACCCAGAATATTACATTCCATCCAGGCCCGTCAGGGGGAGGACCCTGTTGAAGAGTTGCCGGAAATCACCGGGGGACTTCCAGCGGGAAAAGAGACCCTGCGCATTGTCCGGGAAGGATTGAGACGGGTGATCCATGGAAAACGGGGAACGGCCAGATCCATAAAAATAGACGGGGTCACCATGGCTGGAAAGACCGGCACGGCCCAGGTGTTCAGCATGAAAAAAAAAGACCGGGAGCGCAGCAAGGATGACCCCCTGCCTTATCTGTTGCGGGATCATGCCTGGTTTGTTTGCTATGCCCCGGCGAAAAATCCGGTTATTGCCGTTTCTGTAATCATTGAGCATGGTGAGCACGGTTCCACGGCTGCCGCACCTGTGGCCAGGCAGGTGGTTAAGACATGGCTGGAGCGCATTGGATATTTTGAAAATAAATAGTGGGGTCAGGCCTGACCCCATGGAGATGTGTGATGTTTGATCGAAGACTTTTTGAATATTTTGACTGGGGGCTTTTTCTGTTAACCCTTCTGATCTGTTCCCTGGGGCTGGGGGTGCTGTTCAGTGCGGTCACTGCCGGTGAGGTCCCGGGAATGGCGGTTATTTTTAAAAAACAGATGATCTGGATGGGGGGCGGACTTGCCCTGATTTTCTCCTCGTTTCTATTTCATTACAAGTTCATCGACAAGGGCAGTATTATTATCTATTTCATCTGTGTGGCCCTGCTAACAGCCGTCCTTATTTTTGGAAGAAATGCCGGGGGCTCCACCCGCTGGCTTGCCCTGGGGCCCTTCACCGTTCAGCCCTCGGAATTGATGAAACTCTCATTGATCATTGCGCTGGCATCAGTGTATTCCACCTGTGTCACCGAAGAGGGGCTTGGCTTCCATGGGCTCATAAAACCCGTGGCATTGCTGCTTATTCCATTTCTTCTTATCCTTAAACAGCCGGATCTGGGCACGGCCATGCTGCTTATATTCATAACCGCCTCCATGACGCTTTTTGTCAATGTGCAAAAAAAAGTATTTTTTTCTTGTGTAGCTCTGGCCACAGGGGCAGCCCCCCTTGTGTGGTTTTTTGTTTTAAAAACGTATCAAAAGGCCAGAATCTTAACCTTTCTCAATCCGGATCGTGATCCTCTGGGGGCGGGGTATCATATTATTCAATCCAAGATTGCCATTGGTTCCGGTATGATGTTCGGTAAGGGATACCTAAAGGGCACCCAGAATGCCCTCTCTTTTTTGCCGGAACAGCACACGGACTTTATCCTTTCCGTTTTGGCCGAAGAGTGGGGCTTTGTGGGGTGCTGTGTTTTGCTCACACTTTATTTTTTCTTTTTATTGTGGGGGTTTAATATCGCCTATGGCTGTCGGGACATGTTCGGCTCCATCCTTGCCTTTGGCATTACCATCATGATTTTCTGGCAGATTTTTATCAATATCGCTATGGTCATGGGGCTGATGCCCGTGGTGGGCGTACCCCTACCCCTGATCAGCTATGGCGGTTCTTCGGTGATTACCAATATGGCGGGTATCGGGCTTTTAATGAATATCAGCATGCGGCGATTTCTTTCGGGATGATCCATGAATTACCTGGGGCAGTCAAGATTAGAACCACTGCTGGAATTATTTGTATGTTGACAAAAAATCATCTTGGTGGTAATCAAATTTCGATTCTCTTTGTATTTAAAGTTGCCGGTGATGACGCCGGGCAACTGTATGGAATAGAGGTTAGTGCATTTTTTTTTAATTATTAACTGGCGGAGGGAAATGTATGGTTAGTGTTGATGGGTCATTGTTTATTCAGATCATCAATTTCCTTTTTCTCTTGTACGTGCTCAACCGGGTACTGTTCAAGCCTGTTCGCAAAATTCTCCTGGATCGAAAGGCCAAGGTTGAAGGACTTCAACAGGGCGTTGAAGGGCTTTCATCCGAAGCGGTCCTTAAGGACAAGGAGTATGCGGAAGGGTTGAAGGGTGCAAGGGCAGAGGGTCTGAAGCAAAAAGACGTCTTTGTCGAAGAAGCATCCCAGGAAGAGAAAGAGATTATTGAAAGGATCAACAAAAAAGCTCAGACCAACCTTGCTGAAATTCGGGGTCAGGTTGTCACTGAGACCCGGAAGGCTCAATCTGCGCTTGAACAGGAGATTGATACTTTTGCCAAGGCGATTGGTGAAAAAATACTGGGGAGGGCGTGCTGATGAAGATTGTACGGTTTATGAGGAAACATTCCAAGACCATCATTCCTGTAGCATCGACCTTCCTTTTTATTTTTGCCGGAATTGCCCTGGCATCAAGTGGTGGAGAGCATGGTGCGCCAGCCTCCAAAGGCTGGGTGGCAACGGATACCTACAAAGTGATGAACTTTGCAGTGCTCATGCTTGCCTTGTTTTTTATTGCACGGAAACCTGTGGCTGAATTTTTTTCTTCCCGGGTAAAGGCAATCAAGGACGAACTTGCCGATCTTGAACAAAAGAAAACAGCTGCGGAAAAAAGTCTTGCCGAGTATGCAGAAAAAATGGCCAGTCTTGATCAGGAATCCGAAAAAATCTTGGAAACCTATGTCAAACAGGGGGAGGTTGCAAAGCAACGGATACTTGCCGAAGCCGAAGCCCAGGCTGCCAAGCTGGAAGAGTCTGCAAAGAGAAATATTGAGCAGGAGTTCAAGGCCGCAAAGTTAAAACTACAGCAGGAAATTGCTGAAAAAGCCCTTGAACAGGCAGAAACCCTGGTAAAAGAGTTGATTAACTCCGACGACCAGGATCGTCTGGTTGATGAGTATCTGGACAAGGTGGTGGCATAATGAAAAATCTATCTATTTCACGGCGCTATGCCAAAGCATTGATGCTTATCGGCGAAGAGGACGGCAATGCAGATCAGTATCGCAAAGAGCTGGATGAGATTGTGGAACTCTTTGACACCAATGTTGAACTTGAAAAGGCTGTAAATAATCCCTTGTTTGACAAGAATGACAGGAGAACTGTGTTGGTATCGGTTCTGGAAAAAACCTCTTTTTCCCGGGTGATGAAATCCTTCCTGGTGTTGTTGTTTGATAAGCGGCGCATCGTTTTTTTAAGGGATATCAGTGAGTTTTATAAAAAACTGGCTGATGAACTTAACGGCGTGGTTCATGCCACCCTGGTATCGGCCACAGAACTTTCCGCCGAGGCCACAGACAAAATCAAACAGGGCCTTGCAAAACGTATCGGCAAAGATATTATTCTGGATGTCGAGCAGGATGCCCAATTGATTGGCGGAATTGTGACCAAAATAGGCGATCTTGTGCTGGATGGAAGCGTTAAAACTCAACTGTTCAATATGAGGGAATCATTAAAAAGGGGTGAGAGAGTCTAATGAAAATAAGAGCTGAAGAAATAAGCCAGATTATAAAAGAGCAGATTAAAGATTTCGACAAAGAGGTTGAGCTCAGCGAAACCGGGGTAGTGCTGTCCGTGGGTGATGGTATTGCTCGTGTGTACGGCCTTGAAAAAGTAAAAGCCATGGAGCTTGTGGAGTTCCCCGGTGGCGTTATGGGTCTGGCCTTGAACCTTGAGGAAGACAACGTCGGTGTTGCCATCCTGGGTGAGGATAAGAAGATCAAGGAAGGCGACATTGTAAAACGCACCGACCGCATTGCATCCGTACCCGTTGGTGAGGCCGTTCTGGGTCGTGTTGTTTCCACCACAGGTGAGCCTGTTGATGGTAAGGGTCCCATTGATTCCAGTATCACCATGAACATGGAATTGGTTGCTCCGGGTGTTATTTCACGTAAGTCTGTTCATGAACCCTGCTATACAGGAAGTAAAGCCGTTGACGGCATGACCCCTGTGGGAAGAGGCCAGCGTGAGTTGATCATCGGTGACCGTCAGATTGGTAAGACTGCCATTGCCGTTGATGCCATCATTGCCCAGAAAAATACAGACATGAAATGCATCTATGTGGCCTGTGGACAGAAAAAATCCACCGTTGCCCAGGTGGTTGCAGCCCTTGAAGAGCACGGTGCCATGGAATACACCACCGTTGTTATTGCCTCTGCCTCTGAGTCTGCCGCCATGCAGTACCTGGCCCCCTATGCCGGATGCGCCATGGGTGAGTATTTCCGTGACAAGGGTGAGCATGCCCTGATCATTTATGATGATCTTTCCAAACAGGCAGCTGCCTATCGTCAGGTATCCCTTCTCTTGAGACGTCCGCCGGGACGCGAGGCCTTCCCTGGAGATATTTTTTACAACCATTCCCGTCTGCTGGAACGGTCTGCAAAGCTCTCCGATGACTTAGGTGCTGGTTCCCTCACCGCCCTTCCCATCATTGAGACCCAGGAAGGGGATGTGTCTGCCTTTATCCCCACCAACGTTATCTCCATCACCGATGGTCAGATCTACCTGGACAAGGGCCTTTTCTTTTCCGGTATTCGTCCTGCCATTGATGTTGGTCTTTCCGTTTCCCGCGTGGGCGGAGCCGCCCAGTGTAAGGCCATGAAACAAGTGGCTGGTACCCTGCGACTGGATCTTGCCCAGTACCGTGAGTTGGAAGCCTTTGCCGCCTTTGGAAGTGACCTTGATGCCGCCACCCAGCGTCAGCTCACCCGGGGGGAGCGTCTGGTTGAACTCCTGAAACAACCCCAGTTTAAACCCCTTCCCATGGAAAAACAGGTAACGATTCTTTTTGCCGGAACCAAGGGATATATGGATAAATATCCCAAGGAAGCGGTCAACAAGTATGAAACGGGACTTTACGCCTTTATTGACAACAGATTTCCTGAAATTTTCACAGACCTTGTGGAACAACAGGCCATCACCAGCGATATTGAAACCAAGCTGAAAAAAGCCCTTGACGCCTATGCTGAAGAATTCCAGGCGGCTGTTTAAAAACCGCTCAGAAATTTTTTAAGTGTAAAATGAGTACTATTATAAACAGGTGTAAAAGGGAAATGTTATGGCAACCTTAAAGGAAGTCCAAATAAAGATAGGTAGTGTAAAAAAGACCAAGCAGATCACCTCTGCCATGAAAATGGTCGCTACTTCCCGACTTCGCGGTGCCCAGGTAAGTATGGAGGCGTTTAAGCCCTATGCGTCCAAATTTTCCGAAGTACTGGGAAGTATTGCAGGAAAGGCCGGTGAAGATGCCAGTCCCCTGCTTGTTCCACGGGAAGAAGTAAAAAAAGTCAATATCATCCTGTGCACATCGGACAGGGGACTTTGCGGTGGTTTTAATGCACATCTGATCGGAAAAGCAGAAAAGTTTGTCAATGAGTCTCTCCAGGGTAAGGAGGTTTCTTTTACTTGCTTTGGAAAGAAGGGTCGTGATTGGGCCCGGAAAACACCCATGGCCATCGAATCTGAACATCTCGGTGTTGTGGGCGGACAATTTGATTTTAGTGTGGCATCAACTTCTGGACAGAAACTGATAAATGATTTTCTTGAAGAAGCTGTTGATGAAGTATATCTGGTATGTTCTGATTTTAAAACCCTGGCCCGCCAGGAAACGGTGATAAAGCAGATCCTTCCCATTCCTCCCATAGAAGTTGTGGAAGCGGATGAAGCTGCAGCAACCAACGATGGGGTGTACCTGGCAGAACATATCTGCGAACCCTCGTCCGATGAGTTGCTGGGTGAAATGCTACCCAAGAATATTTTTATTCAGATATATGATGCGCTGCTTCAGACTTCAACCAGTGAGCATGCCTCCCGGATGAGGGCCATGGAGAACGCAACCAAGGCATGCGAAGACATGATCGATGAACTACAGACCATCTATAACAAGACGCGTCAGGCAGGTATTACATCAGATCTCATGGACATTGTCGGCGGTGCTGAAGCGCTCAACGGATAATATACCAAATATAAAAAAGTAAACAGCTTTAACAGGAGGAATACATGGCTGAAAATATAGGAAAAATAGCACAGGTGCTGGGTGCTGTTGTTGATGTAAGATTTGAACCTGGAAAGCTTCCCCCCCTTCTTAGTGCTTTAACTATGACCAACCCCGTTATCAATGATGATGCTGATAACCTGGTCATCGAAGTGGCCCAGCATTTGGGTGATAATGTTGTAAGATGCATAGCGATGGACGTCACCGATGGTCTGCAGCGGGGAATGGAAGTAAAGGATACAGGTTCCCCTATCATGATGCCCGTTGGCGAGGCTTCCCTTGGCCGGGTGCTTAATGTTGTGGGTAAACCCGTTGATGGCCTTGGCGATATCGATCGTTCCAAAATGCTACCCATTCATAGATCTGCTCCGGCATTTGTCAATCAGGACACCACTGTAAGGGTGCTTGAAACCGGTGTTAAGGTAATTGATCTTCTGGTTCCCTTTCCCCGTGGCGGTAAAATGGGTATGTTCGGTGGTGCAGGTGTTGGCAAGACCGTTATCATGATGGAAATGGTAAACAATATCGCCATGCAGCATGGTGGTATTTCCGTGTTTGGCGGCGTTGGTGAAAGAACCCGTGAAGGTAATGACCTTTACCATGAGATGAAAGACTCAGGTGTTCTTCCCAAATGCGCACTGGTATACGGCCAGATGACAGAACCTCCTGGAGCCCGCGCAAGGGTTGCCCTTTCTGCTTTGACCTGTGCCGAATATTTCCGTGATGAAGAGGGCCAGGATGTGCTTCTTTTTATTGATAATATCTTCCGTTTTACCCAGGCCGGTGCAGAGGTGTCTGCAACACTGGGTCGTATGCCTTCCGCAGTTGGATATCAGCCCACACTGGCAGTTGAGATGGGTGAGCTCCAGGAGCGTATTACATCAACGGATAAGGGTTCCATAACCGCTGTGCAATGTGTATATGTACCCGCCGATGACTTGACTGACCCTGCCCCTGCCACCACCTTTGCCCATCTTGATGGCACGGTTGTTTTGTCCCGTCAGATTGCCGAGCTTGGTATCTATCCTGCTGTGGACCCGCTTGATTCCACCTCACGGATTCTGGATGCGGCCTATATTGGTGAAGAGCATTATGTCGTTGCCAATACCGTACAGCAGACCCTCCAGAAATACAAAGAGCTCCAGGATATCATTGCCATTCTGGGTATGGATGAGCTTTCGGATGAAGATAGAATCACTGTGCAGCGGGCACGTAAACTACAGAGATTCCTCTCCCAGCCTTTCCATGTGGCGGAAACCTTCACCGGTATGCCCGGTAAGTTTGTAAAGGTTGAAGACACGGTAAGATCTTTTAAAGAGATCATTGATGGAAAACATGACGATCTTCCCGAAACAGCATTCTACATGGTGGGTTCTATTGAAGAGGCCGTTGAGAAAGCTGCTAAGATGAGTTCAGAAAACTAACTCAAGGGGGATAAAATGGCTGAGAATATATTTCTGGAAGTGGTCACTCCCCAGAAGGCGGTGGTCAGCGAAGAAGCTCAGATTGTGGTTGCCCCGGGTTCGGAAGGTGAATTTGGCGTGCTTAGTGGCCATACCACTTTTCTGACATCCTTGAAGGTCGGTACCCTTCGCTATAAAGATGCCTCGGGCAAAGAGCGTTATCTCTTTGTCAACGGTGGTTTTGCAGAAGTGCTGCCTAACAAGGTAACCTTGCTTGCTGAGTCGGCAGAGCGCCGGGGTGACATTGATGTGAGTCGGGCCAAGCTGGCAAAGGAGAGGGCCGAAAAACGACTCTCCGCCAGTTCTGATGACATTGATCTTACCCGTGCCGAAGTAGCCCTGAGACGGGCTTTGCATCGACTGGACATTGCCTCACTGTAGTGATGTGATATGACTACACAAGATAATCTGTTAAGACCTATATGATCGAAAAAAGGGGTGCTCTGTGTTGGTTTGGAGCATCCCCTTTTTTTTAAGGTTGATGAACTTGTAAAAAGTCGACCCATGAAGTTTTTGACACATTTATATGGAAGAGCAGATACTGGGTGTTGCCATCAACTGCTTTTTTGATATTCGTTGTGGCAGGTAATTACTGGCATGTGAGTTATATATGGGGCAGATGCTGTTTCTCCTCAATAAATTGAGGTTGGGAATTGTTCTTGGGACTTTTTGCGAGACCATCAAGGTTCACGTCAGTTGTAAATTTTCATAACCTATTGAATTTGTTAGTAGTGAGGAGATCAGGACAGAAATTTCAGTTCTAATGATTTCAATAGTTTATAAAATGATGGTTTAGCAAATTCAGAGAACTTACAACTCGTGAGCAAGGTTGAATATGAAAAAAAATAAGTACAGTGATGTGGGAGCCATTGTCCTGGCAGCAGGTAAAGGCTCCCGCATGAAGTCAGACTTGCCAAAGGTTCTCCACGAAATTAACGGGAAGAGCATGATTCATGCGGTGCTCTCCTGTGCGGTTTCGCTTTTGGGTAGGCAAGTGGTGGTGGTCATTGGACATGGCGGTGATCGTGTCAAAAAAACGGTGTCCCGGGATTTTGATGTGCTGTATGCCTGGCAGAAAAAACTTTTGGGTACGGGTGATGCGGTGAAGTCTGCATTGCCCGTGCTGCCCGATGGGGTGGCGGATGTGCTTATTTTATGTGGGGATGTGCCCATGGTTCGTCCAGAGACCCTTGCTGATCTCATTGAATTCCATCGGCGGGAAAAAAATGAGGTGTCTGTGCTCTCCGTACACCTTGAGAACCCCACAGGGTATGGGCGGGTTCTGCTGGATGAAGAAAATAAGTTGTTGTGCATCCGGGAAGAGGCGGATGCAACCGACTTTGAACGAAAAAATACGCTGATTAATTCAGGCATCTATTGCATAAAGAAAGAATTTTTGATAAGTGCAATTAAAGGGATTGATTGTCATAATGCACAGCAGGAGTACTATTTGACAGATATTGTCAAAATAGCTGTGGCATCGGGCAGGAGGGCAGGCTCCCTTCCGGGACAGAGCGCCAGAGAGATAATGGGCGTTAACACCCCGGCAGATCTTCAAAGGGTGGCTTGCTGTATGGCTGAAACGCCAAATGAATTGTCTTGACTTTGTTAAATAGTATGACTTATAGTTAAACTAAATATTGTGAGGTTCAGGGAATGGAAAACGAGCTGTTAGAAGATAAGTTTAAAGATATTGACGAGAAAGTCGATTTTTTAATAGAACTTTGTCAGGCACTTCAACAGGAGAATGAGGAGCTGCTGACCAAGGTCAAGACCCTTGACGGTCAGATTGCTGCAAAAAGTCTGTCTGAAGAGAACTTTGTAAGAAAACAGGTGGCCGTTCAATCAAAGATTGACGGGCTTTTGACTAAACTGAACACCTTTTCAGAGACGTCTTAAAACAGAATGACCCCAGTGGAAAATGGAATTCCAATTTTTAATAAAGAAGCACCATCGGAAGACACTGTTAAAATAGACCTGTTTGGCAGGCAGTTTCAGTTTCGGGCGGATGATTCCCTTAATGACCCTGAAAAGGTTGTTGAAAAATTAAAGCAGTATGTTGCCGATGCTGAACAGGGACTCAAAGGTGCGGGTTCGGTGCAAAATACAGTGGTGATACTGCTGCTGGCTGGGATGAATTTGGCAAATGATCTTGCTGTGGCGGAATCAGAATTAACCGCATTCCATGACAGTGTGGTCCGTAAATCTTCTGACCTGTTCGATAAATTGAATGCATTTGCTTCAAATTCAGGATGAGGCCATGGCGGCTTATCCGGTGAGTACAAATAGATAAACAGAGACACCCCTGCTCTACTTGTGATTGCTTAGAGTGCTTTGCCTAACGCTACATACAAGGGAGTCCACCCTGGTACTGGTGTGCAAGTTCCAGAATGTATGGAAAAGCCTGAAGGTACCCACATGGACGCCCGACCTTTTGAACTACTGGTTCAAAGACATGGGCAACACGGTATGATGCGGGGGCTGTATCTGCATGTTTATTTCCGGTTAATCTTTACCGGGAATTTATTTTCTCCCCACGTGATGACAGATCTTATTGCCATCACTAACTGCTTTAATCTTACGCCTCTTCTTTTTATCCCCTCTCAAAATAATATTTCTTGCATTACGTGTAAAATGAGATATCTTGTGATGTTTGATCCATTCATATCTTGTTTTTTCGTGTATGAAAATGGGAATCTACGATTGTTTCATCCTGTCTTTCTATAGTAATAGAAAAGTTGGATTGTAAATATTCGGGTTGGTAATGTAAATGTTTGGCCAGTGCCCCATATTCGCCTATTTGGGATTGCGTAGCATACTGATGTTAGGTGAGTAGGTCCAAATTAGGGGAAGATGGTGTGCTGGCCGAATATTTACGCTGGATACGGGAATTTTAGTGATATTTATCTGATACCAAATATTGAAGGGAGTAATTAATGGAATATACTGTGTTGTTTCTTTCACTGCTGATCTCAACTGCCTCGGGATTCGGGCTGGCCTACTGGTTGACCCAGAAAAAGTTTGAAAACCGGGCCGAAGAGGTTGAAAAAGAGCAGATGGGGTTGATTGCAGATGCGCGAAAGAAGGCTGGGAGCCTTATTAAAGAGGCCCAGTTGGAGGCAAAAAGCCGTTTGCTTGAAATGAAAGGTGCCTTTGATGCAGAGACAGATCAGGCCCGGGCCGAGCTGAAAACGGAAGAGCGTCGCGTATTGAACCAGAGTGAGAGACTGGATAAACGGAAGGAGCAGTTTGAACTCCTTGAAGTTGAGCTGAAGCAAACGGAAAAAAGCATTCAAAGTCGGCTGAAAACATTGGATGAAAAGGAGGCCGATTATCATCAGTTGCTCGCTGACACCAGAAAAGAGCTTGAAAAGGTGGCCAGTCTTACATCGGATCAGGCCAAGGAAATATTGCTCAAAACTATGGAAAACGAAGCCCGGCATGAGGGGGCAAAGTTGGTGAAACGCATCTCCAGTGAAGCCATAGAAAAGGCGGATAAAGAGGCCAAAAAAATTATTTCCACGGCCATACAACGGTATGCCGGGGATTTCATTGCGGAACGTACGGTGTCTGTGGTGCAACTGCCCGGCGATGAAATGAAAGGGCGCATTATTGGTCGTGAGGGACGGAATATTCGGGCGCTGGAAGCCGCCACAGGTATTGATTTAATTATTGATGATACCCCTGAAGCCGTAATTTTATCCGGTTTTAATCCTGTCCGGAGAGAGGTGGCAAGAATTGCCCTGACACGCTTGATTGCCGACGGTAGAATCCATCCTGCCCGCATTGAAGATGTGGTTCAGCGGGTCACCGAGGAGGTGGATGTCACCATAAAAGAAGCCGGTGAGCAGGCCGCCTTTGACTTGGGGGTTCACGGTATCAATCCCGAGTTGATCCGGGTCATCGGAAAGCTTAAATTTAGAACCAGTTATGCCCAGAATGTGCTGCAACATTCCGTAGAAGTGGCCTTTTTGGCAGGTATCATGGCCGCTGAGTTGGGGCTGAATGTAAAACTTGCCAAAAGAATGGGATTGCTCCATGACATTGGAAAGGCCGTGGACCATGAAGTGGATGGCCCCCATGCACTGATTGGTGCCAAACTTGCCAAAAAACATGGGGAATTAGAAGAGGTGGTCAATGCCATTGCGGCCCATCATGAGGATCAAATGCCCACCACGGTGTATGATTTCCTGGTACAGGCGGCCGATGCCCTTTCCGGCGCACGACCGGGTGCCAGAAAAGAGACCCTTGAAAATTATATTAAACGCCTTGAAGAGCTTGAAGGGCTTGCCAACTCTTTTGACGGCGTTTCCAATACCTATGCCATCCAGGCCGGAAGAGAGATCCGGGTGGTGGTGGAAAGCAAAAAGATATCCGACACCGATGCCGTGTTGTTAAGTCGGGATATTGCATCCAAAATAGAGGAAAATCTCACCTTTCCGGGCCAGATCAAGGTGGTGGTAATCCGGGAAACACGGGCTGTGGAATATACCAATAAATAAGGAGAATGATACGGAAATGGGGGTTCTTGAAATACTAAAGGAGCGTGGTTTTGTTGAGGCGGTTACCCATGATGAGGAGTTGAGTGCCTATCTGGACGGAGGTAGAGCTACCTGTTATATCGGGTTTGATCCCACAGCTTCAAGCCTCCATGTGGGCAGTTTGGTCTGTATCATGGCCCTGGCCCACATGCAGCGTAACGGCCACCGCCCCATCGGGCTTGTGGGAGGCGGGACCGGTCTTATTGGTGATCCCAGTGGAAAAACGGAAATGCGTAAGGTGATCACCCAGGAAGAGGTTGACATTAACCGGGCTGGTATCCAGAAACAATTGTCCCGATTCATTGATTTTAGTGAGGACAAGGCCCTGCTTCTGGATAATGGAGAGTGGCTTAAGGGGCTTGAGTATATACCCTTTTTAAGGGACATTGGCCGCCACTTCAGCGTCAATCGCATGATCAAGGCAGAAAGTTATAAAATGCGCATTGAGTCCGATGAGGGGCTGACCTTTATTGAATTCAATTATATGCTGCTCCAGGCCTATGATTTCATGGAACTTTCCCGCAGGCATGACTGTCTTTTGCAGATGGGGGGCAGTGATCAATGGGGGAACATTGTGGCGGGCATTGATCTGGTGCGCAGGACCCAGCAGAAAAAAGCCTTTGGCATCACTTTTCCTTTGATTACAACCAGTAGTGGTATCAAAATGGGAAAAACCCATAAAGGGGCTGTGTGGCTGGATCCGGAAAGAACCCCTCCTTACGAGTATTATCAGTTTTGGATTAATTGTGATGATGCCGACGTGGCAAAATTCATGGCGTTGTTTACCTTTCTGCCTATGGAAGAGATTGAACAGGTCAAAAAATTGGAAGGTGCCATGCTTAACAGCGCCAAGGCCGTTCTTGCCTGGGAGGCCACCGTCATTGCCCATGGTACAAAGAATGCTCAGGCGTCCTATGATGCCGCTTGTGCCATGTTTGGTGCCCCCGAAATTCCTGAGGGCCGTTTTCCTTCTACCACCATTCCCAGAACCGGAAAGGGCGGTGCAGGGGATGCGGTACCCAGTACCTCTTATGATAAGGTGGCGCTGGACAAGGGTGTCCCGGCCGTGGATATTTTTGCCCAAGTTGGCCTGTGTAAATCCAAGAGTGATGCCCGGCGGCTCCTGAACCAGGGAGGGGGATACCTCAATGATGAACGCATTGCTGCCTTTGATCAGCTGATTTTAACATCCCATGCCAGGAACGGAGAGATCCTGCTACGGGCGGGAAAAAAGAAGTACCATAAACTTATTTTAAAATAATGAAAATAT
>JASFYZ010000409.1:0-9565 GCA_045046665.1 Desulfobacterium sp. | reverse complement strand
TATTCAAGTTGTCGAACAAACTCGCCCCATCCACTGTCTGAAATGGCTTTGGCAAAAGAATGGGGCCAACAACGGGCTTTCTGACACCCCACGCATAGTCACTTGTGACCATGTCTCTTTACACACTACTGACCCCATGGGATTTATCCTTTTAGGCAGTTTACAAAGGATGCCTAATTCATGTAATTTACATGGAAGGGTCAAGGTAGAAGATCCGGTCACCCTCCGTGGCGTTGACAAAGTGGGACAATTCCCACCCCATATTTTTCGCAATGACGTTACGATGCATATATAACAAGTTTGGCCCAGATGCGCAAACTTATCAGGGCGACCGCACCAAGCCCTGGAAATACGGTGGCAATTCGTCTCTGTATACATAAGTAGTAAGACAATTTTTTTTCCCATACTCAACAATAAATTTGTTGGATATGGACTCCATCCTAAAATGGAAACCAGAAAAAACTTTAGTCCATGCACTTAAAACAGGACAGTTTACATACAGACAAGCCCGATTTTGCAGTTAACCATTCATTATTGTACACAGGAGAATTTTTGGTATGAAAAAAATCAGTCTCATTATCTGCACACTATTCTGCATGACCCTTTTGACCTCGACAACAGCCTTTTCCGCTGATCGAATCTTTTTCGGCATCGCCACCGGCGGTACCGGCGGTACCTACTACCCCCTGGGTGGTATGCTGGCCCAGATGATCTCCAACAAGGTGGTCATTGACGGTAAAAAACTTTCTGCCACCGCAGAAACCGGTAATGCTTCCGTTGCCAACGCCACATTGTTAAGCCGTGGCGGCATTGAGTCTGCCTTTGTTGCCGCTGATATTCTGGATGCTGCTTACAAGGGTATCAAACAATTTGAAGGCAAAGATCTCAAAAACATCCGTGCCCTGGGTGCTCTCTACCCGGAAGCCGTTCAGATTGTTGTGCGAAGCAACTCCGGTATCAACAGTTTTGCTGACATCAAGGGTCACTCTGTTTCTTCCGGTTCCCCGGGTTCCGGCCAGTGGCAACTGCTGGGCGATCTCATGGTAGCCTATGGAATGGATCGTAAATCTCTTGCCGAAGATTACTCTTCCTTTTCCCAGGCCGTTGAAAAAATCAAAGACGGTAACCTGGATGCATCCTTGATCACCGCTGGTAGCCCCACTGCTTCCATTCTGGAGCTTGCCAACTACCATGACATTAAAATTCTGCCCCTCACCGGTGCACCCATCAAAGAGCTGCAGAAGGTTCAGCCCTACTATGCCGACACCATTCTTCCGGCCAACACCTATAAAGGCCAGACCGAAGATGTAAAAACCATTGCTGTTCGTGCCATCTGGGCCACCCATGCTGGTCTTGACGACGCCACCGCCTACAACGTGGTCAAAGCATTGTATGAAAATACAGACACACTTGCCAAGGTTCATGTAAAGGGTAAAGAAATCTCTTTGGAAACCGCTCTGGAATCAGTATCTGTTCCCCTTCATCCCGGTGCTGAGAAATACTATCGTGAAAAAGGGTTGATAAAATAAAATGAAGCCCATGTTTACAGGCGTATTTCTGATACCAGCGTTGCTGTTGCTGCCGCTGCTATTCATGTCATGCGCCTGTATTCCGTTATATACGGAAACAAACAACACCCATTTGCCGGGGTATTGTCTCACCATCAGACAATACCCCGGCATGGAACCCCTGGCATCCTTCCCCTTGGAAAAAGAAAATAAATTCGCCCTGTCCTTTGTTCATTCTGTCACCGTTACACCTGTGCGGGATAATTATATAGTGACCCCGGAAGGTATCTGCCAGACATCTGAAATTTTTGAATCCCACTGCGCAGGATTACCTTACAGTGACAAGGAACCCGATGCCACCAAATGGGAACAGCGGGATGGCAAATTCATCCTCCACATGGAACGAAAAATACCAAAACTGGTGGTGCGGACGGACAAAAACTATAAGAATAGACTGCATCTGGCAAATCAAATAATTGATCTCAATCAATGGGAAGATCAGGCCCTGCTGCTGGAGATTATCCCGGCTGATGCTCACCAGTGATATGTATGGGATGAGCCTTGGGTTATGGACATTTTTTATAAAATAATTTCGGTAAACCTGACGGATTACAACCGTTGTTGTGGGCAAAGCAAGGTGCAATACAAGGTTTAAGAACGTAGGGGCAGAATCTATTTCTGCCCCATGTTGTGGGCGGATCAAGGTCAAAATATGGGCCGCCCGTAGCGGGCATATGAAACCGCCGATAGCAGAGCCTCCGACAGCTGGCCTGAACCCATGCTGAAAAAGTTAAACGAACACAATTTAAGAGGAACACAATATGGCTGTGGATGTTGATAATCATCTAAAAACAGATGGATCGCCGCTGGTGGAAGAAGAGCGGCAAATGGATGCCTCGGAGGTGGAGGCCATTGTAAAAAAATTTGATGTAGAGTCCAATTTCCGGAACCTTAGCGGCATCACCGCTAAAATCACCGGGTTACTCTGTATTTTGTTGAGTCTTTTTCATATCTACACGGCAGGATATGGTCTGCTAAATGAGATAATTCACAGGACGGTGCATCTGACCTTTGTTCTGGGGCTGGTGTTCCTGGTATTTCCCCGGAGAAAACCGGGCAACCCCGTACATGACTGGGGGTTTGGCACCTGTTTTGCTGTATTTTATCTATTTCTTGCCTGGCAGCTCATGAACCGCTTTTCAGGGGATCTCTCCCCCCTGGCCCAGGCGGGCATAACACTGATAATATTTTTCATCGCCTTGACAGCGCTTCCCCTGCGGCAATTCAAGGGTGAAGGGGATGAACTATCATTTGCCGACTGGCCCCTGGCCATTGCCGCTGCAGGTATATCCCTTTATCTCATTGTTTTTTTCAAACAAATCTTCATCGTCAACATTGGCTTCCCCCAGGTTGAAGAGTATGTCATGGGCCTTCTGGCCATCATCATGGTCACCGAGGCATGCCGTCGGGTCATGGGCAACACCCTTCCCGTCATTGGGGGCATTGCCATGGTCTACGGCCTTTTGGGTCCCTGGCTTCCCGGCGTGCTGGGCCACCGGGGGTATGATATTGTGCGCATTGTGGAGCATCTCTACCTTGGCACAGAGGGTATTTATGGTGTAGCCGTAGGCGTTGTGGCCACCTATGTATTTCATTTTGTACTCTTTGGCGTCATGGCCCAGGCATCGGGTCTTGGACAGTTGTTCATTGATCTTGCCATGATTCTTGCCGGTAAATATGCGGGTGGTCCTGCCAAGGTTTCCGTTGTCTCTTCTGGTTTTTTTGGCATGATCTCCGGTTCTCCCATTGCCAACACCGCCACCACGGGTTCCTTTACCATCCCCATGATGAAGAAGAACGGTTTTTCACCGGAATTTGCATCGGCGGTGGAGGCATCAGCCTCCTGCGGCGGCCAGGTAACCCCCCCCATCATGGGTGCATCGGCCTTTGTCATGACGGAAATGCTTGGCATTCCGTACAATGAAATCATCCTCATTGCCATTATTCCAGCCATGTTTCACTACCTTGCCTGCATCAGCATGGTACACCTGGAAGCCAAACGCCTGGGGCTTAAAGGCATGGCAAAGGAACAGATTCCCCAGTTTCTCTATGTCCTTAAACGCTCCTGGCATTTGATGATCCCCCTGACCATCATGGTCACCCTTTTATTGATGCAGTTCACCCCCTATCTTGCTGCCTTCTGGGGCATCATCCTCACCATTGTCTGTTCCTGGATCCCCCCCTTGACAAAGAAAATAGGCTTTGGAGACCTGGATGACTCCAATACATTGACTCCCAAACGCATTGCCAAGGGTCTGGACGAAGGTGCCCGATATGCCCTGGCCATTGGTGCGGCCTGCGCCTGTGTGGGATTTATTCTTGGCATGATTACGTTAACCGGTATGGGATTTAAGTTTTCCGGTGCCGTGCTGCAGATTGCCTCGTCCATGGGCGCAGCGCTGTCCTCCTGGGTCCCCTTTGGACTGATCACCCTCCATGGCTCCACCCTGTTTTTTGGATTGATCATGGTGGCCCTTGCCTGCATCGTCATGGGGGCAGGTATTCCCACCACCCCCTGCTATATCATCCTGGCCTCCATTGCGGGTCCGGCCCTGGACAACCTCGGGGTTCCCCTGGTGGCCACGCACTTTTTTGTCTTTTATTATGGGGTGCTGGCCGACGTAACACCGCCTGTGGCCCTGGCAGCCTATGCCGGTGCCGGTATTGGCGGGGCGGATCCCATGCGCACCGGGGTTACAGCCTTTCGGCTCTCCATGGGTAAAGCGTTGGTTCCCTTCATGTTTGTCTATGCACCAAGTATGCTCTTCATCAACTTTACCTGGATGGAATTTTCTCTGGCCATCCTCAGTGGTGTCCTTGGGGTGATCGCCCTGTCTGCCGCCTATATCGGCCATTTCAGAAGTAAAATCACCTTTTGGGGTAAAACCATGCTTACCGTGGGCGGACTCCTGCTGGTTTCCAGCGATGTCAAAGTGATTATCGTGGGTTCCATCCTGGTTCTGGCTGTGCTGGTTCCCAAATTCTTACAGGAAGAATCTGATGGCATCATAAAAACGGCTGGCAGCGAGGCATAGTGTTTTTTTCACCTGTGGCTTTTTAATAGAGTCCCATGGAATTGTGCCCATTTTAGGGTCTTATACGGGTGGTCACAGACACACCGGTCGCCCGGGGTACAATTAACTGGCGGGGTGGCCAACATTAGATTCAGACCCGTCAAATAAAACAGTTCCCTGAAAAAACAACAATGGGCCATGATCTGAGAATTCAGACCGTAGCCCATTGTTATTTTGAAGGAATGGAGCAAAATTTTCAGGTATGTGGCCATTTCGATTCAAAACGTGGCAATATCACCACATCAATGTAAAAATATATTTATATCAACAACTTAACACTTCCTACGCTTCCGAACGTGGTGATATCACCACACTTCCTTACTTTTTTTATCTGACAACCAGTCATATAATCCAATTTAATATTTAAAAAACGCTTAGAATAAGACATCTTATGGATTTTATTTTTCTCTGGCACTCCCATTGCAATAGACATGATAAAAAAGAAATACAAAATCAAAAACAGTATCATCGCAACAGGAGAGAATTATCGCAATGAACTTTTCGTCAAAAATTTCCAGAGAATATCAGACAAAATTGACAAGTGCCGAAAATGCAGTTCAAGTGGTTAAATCCGGTGATTGGATTGATTATGGGGCCTTTGGTGCCAGCCCGGAGACACTGGATACCGCATTGGCACAGCGGGTGGACGAACTCCAGGATGTCAAGATAAGAGCACTGGCATTTCCAGGAAAAGCCAAAGTTGCCATGGCTGACAAGGGCCAGGGCAAATTAATTTATAACAACTGGCATTTCAGCAGTGGGGATCGTAATAACCATGACCATGGAAATTGCTATTATATTCCCTTTGTTTACAATGAAGGGCCTTCCCATTATGAAGGGACTCTCAGGACCGATGTCTGCATGGTACGCACCACCCCCATGGATGCCTTTGGCAACTTTAATTTTGGGGTGGGAAATTCCTTTCAAAGAGCCATCATTGAAAATGCAAAGACCATTATTATTGAAACAAATGAAACCCTACCCCTGTGCCTGGGCGGCACCGGAGAATCCCTTCACATCTCCGAAGTGGATTACGTTGTGGAGTCGGACAATAAGCCCATTTTAACCATCGGGTCACTGCCCATCACGGAAACAGACAAAAAAATTGCCAATCTCATTGTTCCAGAAATCCACGATGGTGCCTGCATCCAGTTGGGAATTGGTGGATTGCCCAATGCCGTGGGAAATTTAATTTCCCAGTCAGATCTCAAGGATCTGGGAGTACACACAGAAATGCTGGCAGATTCCTATCTTGAGATGTTCAAAGCGGGAAGGATCACCAATTTAAAAAAAGCTCTGGACCCGGGACGCATGGTATACACCTTTGCCCTGGGCAGCCAGGAGCTATATGATTTCATAGACAATAACCCCCAATGTGCCAGCTATTCCGTGGGATACACCAACAATTTAGCCCATATTTCAGCCAATGATAATGTGGTTTCCATTAACAATGCCATTGAGGTGGATCTCTATGGCCAGGTTTCTTCCGAATCTTCAGGATTCCGTCACATCACCGGAACCGGAGGACAGTTTGATTTTGCCTATGGGGCCTATCATTCCAAGGGGGGGAAATCCTTTATCTGTCTCTCTTCCACGATGACCGGCAGAGATGGAATAATCAAATCCCGCATCCGGCCTGTTTTTGATCCGGGCAGCATCGTGACATTGCCAAGAACCATGACCCAGTATGTGGTCACGGAATTTGGCAAGATTAATCTCAAGGGCAAATCCACCTGGGAAAGGGCCGAAGCCCTCATCAGTATTGCCCACCCCGATTTCAGGGATGAGCTGATCCGGGAAGCCACCCAGATGAAAATTTGGGTCAACCAGCATCGAAAGACTCGCATCAGTGTAGCCGCATAATTTTCTTCTTAATGCTTGATTTTTTACAGCGACGTGTTAACTATATTTCCCATGAACAAACCCTTTGACCAAGACTGTGGCCTCCCCGATGATCCCGAGACATTTATAGAAACCCGGACAGAAGATCTGCGCCAGGAAAAAGAGATGTATCGAAGTGTTTTTGAAAACACGGGCACAGGTACAATCATCATTGACAATGATATGCTGATTCTTTTTGCCAATGCCCAGTTTGCAGTCCTGACCGGATATGGGAAAAATGAAATCGAAAACGCCATGCGCTGGTCAGAATTTGTCATCCCCGAAGACAACAAAAAAATGCAGTACTACCACTATGGTCGACGCAAGAAAAGTTCTGAGATCCCCACAGAATATGAATGCCGAATTTTCAATAAAGACGGAGATATTAAAAATATCTACATGAAGGTGGGAATGATCCCGAGAACCACCCGAAGCATTGCCTCTTTCATGGACATCACCCAAAGAAAAGTGGCTGAAAAACGTTTAAGTGAAAGTGAGTCCCAGCTCAAAAGCATTGTCAGTGCCTTTGAAGGCTTTATTTTTACCCTTTCATGGGATTATAAAATAACATTCATGAACACCACTTTGACGGCCCGGGTGGGATATAATGCCACCGGTGGAAAATGTTACCGCGTGGTCCATGGACTGAAATTTCCCTGCCCCTGGTGCCAACTGAAGGGTGTCTTCATGGGGGACGTGTCCAAAAGAGAAGATAAAAGTCCCCGGGATGGGAGATGGTACTCTGTCATTCAATCCCCCAGTTACAGTCGGTTTGATAAAATTTCCGGGGTTCAGACCATCATGATGGATATCACCGAGCGAAAACAGCAGGAAGAAAAAACGGCTGAAAATGCCAAGTATTATAGAAGTGAAAACAAAATACTGCGATCCGTCATGAAGGATCGGTATCGATTTGGAGATATCATCGGCAAAAGCGCCCCCATGCAGAACGTGTACGATTTGATTTTAAGGGCCGCCGCCAGCGATGCCCATGTGATTATTTCCGGCGAGTCTGGCACAGGAAAAGAGCTGGTTGCCAGTGCCGTACATAAATTAAGTTCCCGTTCCAAACATCGATTTGTTCCGGTAAATTGCGGTGCCATCAGTGAAAATATCATAGAAAGTGAATTTTTTGGATACCGCAAGGGAGCATTCACAGGGGCGGACAAGGACAAAGACGGACTCCTGGATACTGCTGACAAGGGGACACTCTTTCTGGATGAAATCGGGGACATTGGCCTGAATATACAGGTTAAACTTTTAAGAAGCATTGAAGGCGGCGGATTTATCCCGGTGGGGGGCAATGAGTTGAAAAAACCCGATCTTCGCATTGTGGCTGCCACCAATAAAAATCTAAAGAAACTGGTGAGCCAGGGGCTCATGCGGGAGGATTTTTTTTACAGGATTAATATCATCCCCATTAAGCTTCCCCCCCTGAGAGAACGTAAGGAGGATCTGCCCCTGCTGATTCGTCATTTCCTGTCTAAATATGACAAGGATCTAATTCCCCCCATGGATAAACAGGTCATGGACGCCTTTATCAACTATAACTGGCCGGGCAATGTAAGGGAATTACAAAATACATTGGACAGATATGTGACATTAAATGAGTATGAATTTCTTGATACCTTTGCAGAGCCTGAGACCCAGGAAAATGTAGTCCTCAGCCCCCATGACATGGATGCTGGCCCGGGGAATAAAAATTTAAATGAAATTCTGGCCACTGTGGAAAAACGCATCATCACCAAAGCCCTTGAAGATAACAGATGGCTAAAATCCAAAACAGCCACCAGTCTTGGTATCCACCGCAAAACTTTGTTCACCAAAATGAAAAAACACCATTTGGAATAATAATTCAACTTTTGGCAAGGGGTCAGGCTTGTGGCCTTATCGACCACAGCCTGTGCAAACTCCAAAACCACAGATAATGCCAATAACGCGAGCCTGCCCCCCATCGCCACTACCCTCCATCGCCAATGAAGCCTCAGATCGGAAAAATGGGAATGCGCCCTCCCCTATCCCCCAAAAATTAAAATCAGCCAATGGGCTGATATGTGCTTTTCTGAAAACACACTTTTTGAGTGGCATCCCCCCATTTTTTGCCCTGCTCCAGCAATTGAAAAAACAGCTCACTGTCTGTCACCACACGGCCTCCCACCACATCCACGCCCCGGGCAAACACCGGATCGGGAAAGTAGCCTGCCGTGGGTCCCACAATGGAAACAAAGGCATCGGGATCACAATGTGCCATGATTTCATCCAGGGAGTTGTTTAATATGGTGGTGCTGGTGCAAAGCACCTTGTTGCATGATTTCAGCTCAGCCGGATCCAGGGTGATGTTCAAATGGGGAAATTTTTCTATCAGTTCTGCCTTTTTTTCAAGGATCAAAAGTTCAGCGCCTGTTTTTTTGATCTCTCCCATGAGGGGCATGAACAGCCCCACCATGCCGATGCGATCCCCGGCTGAAAGATTCAAAAGCCCCAGGGAATCACTGGTGCTATCCACATCCACTCCCATCTTCACCATGGCAAAGTGGGAAATGGCATTGATGGCGGCCAGGCTGATCATCTCCTTGACGGGGTCATCGGACCCGAACTCCAGGGCAAAGGAGACGGGATCTTTTCCAATAAACTGTTCCAGATTCAGTTTGTTGTATGCCAACGCCGCCGTTGTATCCCCAATCAATACAAAGCTGATACCTGCGGCGCCGCCTTCAAGTCCCATGGCCATGAACTCGGCACTTCTGGGCTGCCCACCCTCATACAGGGGAGGAAAAAACATTTTTTCAATGGGCGGAACGGAAAATCGCTCTGCCAGGGTTGTTACAATCTTCCGGAATTCGTCTTTCATATTTATCACATCATCTCTCCCATTCATTTAGAGGAGTATAAAACAAATGTATTGGCATAATAATTGCTACTCCAACACCATAGATTTTGATAACTTATTAAAACCACTATCACCTAACCTGGACAAGCCAGAATCAAAGCTATTTTCTGATTCTCTTGCCAAAATAACACGAAAATCAGAGATAAGAATCT
>JASFYZ010000408.1:0-6851 GCA_045046665.1 Desulfobacterium sp. | reverse complement strand
CTTAGATCAAATTTGGCATCCTTCATATGAGCCCAAAAGTACTTTACAGTCTTTTGGGGAAAAGTCCCTGCAAATGGGTAATGCTCTAAAAAAGTGTAAAGTACCTTTGAAGGATACCCAAATTGGGCCTTCAATTATTATTAATTTCAGTCGTGGGACAAGGTGACCATTAAAAGGCCGGTTTCAAGGCTGACCCTGGCCGTTGACGCCTCAAATCGGTTGCTGATGCCCGTGGAGTCCCCCCGGTAAAGGGTGGCATTGGACAGGGGAAAGGTAAGACCAGTAAGGGTGATGCCGGTGACTTTTTGGGTGATTGGGATGATGGACAGGTAGGTGTCTGGACGTTTTTCCAGGGTGATCTGATCCTGGATCAGATGGATCTCATTGTGGTCATCCACCATGGAGCAGTTCACCCCCATGGCGGCAATTTTCTCCATGAGAAACATATTGGCCAAGGTGTGATCCATGCGGGTACCGGTGGTGCCCAAAAAGGTGATATCTGTGGCCCCGTTTTTAACAGCCCACTGGGCTGCAAGCTCAGTGTCTGTATAGTCCTTATCCACCGGGTGCCGAATAAATTCAACACCGGCAGCCTCAAGATATCTTTGATGGGAAGGGTCGATGGAATCCAGATCCCCCATGACCACATGGGGGACAATGCCCATGGATGCCAGATGTGCGGCTCCCCCATCGGCGCACACCACCCGGTCTGCCCGGGATACCATGGATTTAAATACATGGGGATTCAACAGGCTCCCCCCGGCCACAACAATCATTTTCATTTTTTTATCCTTCAACTAGGGTCAGGTGGACGTCCGTCTTTCCTCCCTTTTTAGTTTCTAATTTCTCTATTTCAGTGGGCAACCCATCAAAATAAGAATTGCAATCGACCCTATCAGATCCCAAAATCGAAGTAAATTGGGTTTATTAGTTCTTGACAATTTTGCCTAATTTGCCTTAAATTGGCTGTTTACAGTTTTTATGAATATATGTGGCAGACTTGATTCGCGGGTCTGCTCAATAGCAGGGGGCACTGGTCATTATAAATGCATTGGTTGGGATAAATGCATTGGTTGGGGTCTTTTTGTGAAAAATTAACTTAACATGCGCATATATGATCGATTACATACCTGTGTGGAGGAAAGATGGACTACAAGAAAACGTTGAACCTGCCGGTGACCAAGTTTGCCATGAAGGCAAATCTTGCCAATAAAGAACCCGGCCAGATGAAAGAGTGGGAAAAAAATGGGCTTTATCAAAAAATGAGAGAAGCGGGCAAGGGTCGTCCTTCCTTTATTCTCCACGATGGCCCTCCCTATGCCAACGGTCACCTCCACATCGGTCATGCCATTAATAAGATATTGAAAGATATTATTATCCGGTCCAAACAGATGGACGGGTTTGATGCCCCCTATGTGCCGGGATGGGACTGCCACGGGCTTCCCATTGAGCACAATGTGGATAAAAAATTGGGATCAAAGAAAAAAAACATGACCTCTGTGGAGGTGCGCCAGGCTTGTCGGAAATATGCCGCAGGCTTTGTGGATATCCAGCGGGAGGAGTTCAAGCGCTTTGGCGTGGCCGGGGAGTGGGATACCCCCTACCTGACCATGAATAATGCCTACGAGGCTCGTATTGCCAAGGAGTGCGGCGAGTTTGCTTTAAGTGGCGACATGTTTCTGGGCAAAAAACCCATCTATTGGTGCTGCTCCTGCCAGACAGCCCTGGCCGAAGCAGAGATTGAGTACCATGACCATGGGTCCCCCTCCATCTATGTGAAATTTCCTTTAAAGGACGACATCTCTGATCTTGTCCCTGTATTGAAAGATTTGGATGCAAGTGCTGCTGTGGAAAACGTTTCCATGGTGATCTGGACCACCACACCCTGGACCATTCCGGCCAACCTTGGCATCTGTCTCCATCCCAATTTTATCTATGCTGCTGTAAAGACCCCGGATCAGGGTGTCATGATCGTGGCCCGGGATCTTGCGGAAAAGGTGATGGCGGAATTTGGCATTGAAGAGTTCACCATACTGGGCGAGATTGAAGCAAAGGACCTTGAAAATAAAAGGTGCACCCATCCCATGTATGAGCGGGATTCCCTCATTATCCTGGGGGAACATGTCACATTGGAGGCCGGTACGGGCTGTGTCCACACCGCCCCTGGACATGGTGCGGATGATAATATCGTAGGCCTTCGCTATGGTCTGGAACCCTATTCTCCTGTGAATGCCAAGGGCTGTTTCACCGACGAGGTGGCCGACTTTGAGGGACAATTTATTCTCAAGGCCAACCAGGGAATCATTGACAAACTTGAAGCCCTGGGTGCTCTGGTGAAACATGCCCCCATTACCCACTCCTACCCCCACTGCTGGCGGTGTAAAAAACCGGTGATTTTCCGGGCCACCC
Source organism: Desulfobacterium sp. (assembly GCA_045046665.1). GTDB lineage: Bacteria > Desulfobacterota > Desulfobacteria > Desulfobacterales > Desulfobacteraceae > Desulfocicer. The sequence goes on along the minus strand of JASFYZ010000408.1, from coordinate 4,442 downwards.
CTCAATGGTTTATCTCCATGGATAAAAAGGGGCTGCGGAAAAAAAGCCTGGAAGAGATCGACAACGTCAACTGGATTCCTGCCTGGGGCAAGGCCCGGATTTATTCCATGATTGAGAATCGACCCGACTGGTGTCTTTCCCGCCAGCGCTCCTGGGGGGTTCCCATCCCCGTGTTCCACTGCGAGGACTGCCGGGAGGTGTATGTTACAAGGGAGTCGGTGGATAAAATTCATGGGCTGTTCCTGGAACACTCTTCTGATATCTGGTTTGGCAGGGATGCCAAAGATCTCATGCCCGAAGGCGCCGTGTGTGCAAAATGCGGTGGCACCACCTTTGAAAAAGATCACAATATACTGGATGTCTGGTTTGACTCCGGTGTGAGCCATGCCGCCGTTCTGGAAGAAAGAGAAGGGCTCCAACGCCCGGCAGACCTCTATCTTGAGGGCAGTGACCAGCACCGGGGATGGTTCCATTCTTCCCTTCTCACCGCTGTGGGCCGCACCGGCCATGCCCCCTATAAGTCTGTGCTCACCCATGGATTTGTGGTGGATTCCCATGGCAAAAAAATGTCCAAATCCGTGGGCAATGTGGTCTCCCCGGAAAAGATCATCAAACAGCACGGGGCCGATATTTTAAGGCTCTGGGTGGCTTCAGCCGATTATCGGGATGATGTCAGAATCTCAGACAATATTGTCCGTCAGCTCTCTGACGCCTACCGCCGCATCAGAAATACCTGTCGGTTCATGCTGGGTAACCTGTCTGATTTTAATCCAGATACGGATCTTCAACCCGTGTCGGCCATGACGGACATGGATCGGTTTGTGCTGCACAGGTTTGCCACCCTCATAGAAAAAGCCCTGAACGCCTATGATACCTATGAGTTCCACACCATTTACCATGCCATGCACAATTTTTGTGCGGTGGAACTTTCCGCTTTTTATCTGGACATCAATAAAGACAGACTTTACACCTCGCCCTCCCAGGCCACGGTGCGACGCAATGCCCAGACTGTGATGTACCATATGCTGGATGGCATCATCCGGGTCATGGCCCCCATTTTGCCCTTCACCGCAGAAGAGGTGTGGAAGCACATGCCCGCCTTTGAAGGCAAGGCAGAAAGCATCCATCTCACCTCCCGGCCCGTGGTGGACCCGGCATGGAAGGATGAGGCCCTGGGCCTCAGGTGGCAGAAAATTCTGGATATCCGGGCCGAGGTGACAAGGGCCCTGGAAGAGGCCAGAACCGCCAAACTCATTGGGCACCCCCTGGATGCCGCCATTGCCATCTATGTGGCCGACGATGATGTCAGAGAAATTCTGGCGGGATTTGGACCGGACTTGAGGGATATTTTTATTGTATCCCAGGCAATCCTGCTGGATGCCCCGGGTGAAACCGGATTTGCCAGTAAAGAGATTGAAGGGCTGTTCGTGACAGTTTCCAAGGCAGAGGGTGAGAAATGTGAGCGCTGCTGGCGTTACGATGAAACCACCGGAAACCGGGAAGACCTGCCCGGCACCTGTTCTCGATGTTCCGGAGCCCTGGACATCATTGGTGCCCAGGCATAACCGCCCATGACAGTGACAACAAAACAAAGCCTGGTGAGGCTGATGATCATTGCAGGGACTGTTATCCTTGCAGATCAGTTCACCAAGGCTTTGATCATGGCGCAATTGCCCCTGTATGAGCGCATTGGTGTGACCTCTTTTTTTAATATCACCCATGTGCTCAACCCTGGTGGGGCCTTTGGCATGTTTGCCCAACAGTCCCCGGCGGTACGCCAGTTCTTTTTTCTCTTTATATCCTCTCTGGTGTCCGTGGGGTTGCTGTGGTTTTATGGCCAGGTGGCCCGGGAATATCGGTTTCTCTCCATGGGCCTTGCTGGCATATTCGGGGGTGCTGTGGGCAATCTAATCGATCGGTTCCGGTTTGGCCAAGTGGTGGATTTTTTGGATTTTTACATTGGCACCTACCACTGGCCTGCCTTTAACGTGGCAGACAGCGCCATCTGTATCGGCATGGGTATTCTCTTCTACCATGTCATCCTGAACAAAATCCCGGAAATGTAATTGTAATTGGGGGTCAGGCCATTTTGACACCTCAGCAGAGCCTCCGGCGGTATTAAGCCATTTTGATTATGCTTTGTTTTTTTAAAATTTGATTTATAGCCAATTCCATATGACTTCATACTATGTCGAGTAAAAGTTCTTTATACTATCAGTAGGTTACCTTTAAAAGTATGTATAAGTTCAAATGAACTGAACTATAGGAGTTATGCATTGCATCCCATTCTGTTTAAAATCGGCAGCATCACCCTGTATACTTATGGCCTTTTCGTGGCCCTGGGATTTATGACGGCCATCTGGTTTGCCTCCCGTCAGGCCAGGGCCCGGGGCGCCGCCATCCAGCACGAGGAGATCACAGATCTTTTTCTGGTGATACTTCTGGCCTCTCTGGTGGGGGCACGCCTTCTTTATGTGATCCAGAATTTTTCCCTTTTTTCAGATAATCCCCTGGATATATTTAAAATCTGGAACGGTGGGCTGGTTTTTTATGGGGGATTCATTCTGGCCCTTGTTTCGGCCATGGTCTACGTTAAACACAAAAAATTTGATCTGTGGTCCACCGCCGATCTGCTGGCCCCGGGCATTGCTCTGGGCCATGCCGTGGGACGTCTGGGCTGCCTTTCTGCCGGATGCTGCTACGGTAAAACCTGCGATCTACCCTGGGCCATCACCTTTTCTAATCCCGATTCCCTGGCCCCCCTGGGGCTCCCCCTGCATCCCACCCAGCTGTATGCCGTTTTCTCTAATTTAATTATCTTTGGTCTGCTCCTGGCCATGGATAAAAAATCCGCCTTTAGCGGTCGACTCTTCTGGCTTTACATTCTTTTTTATGGAATTTTTCGATCCTTGATAGAACTCTTCCGGGGGGATGAGCGGGGGGAGTTTGTTTTGCATGTAATTTCCCCCTCCCAGACCATTGGCGGTATCATGGCCCTGGTGGCAGTGGGGATGCTTTTATGGCTTTCCCGCCGGTCAAGGGCAGGGCGGTGACCCATGGTGGAGATCAAACACACAGAAATTTCCCAATGGCTTGAAACCACCTCCTCTGTGGATATGCCGTCGGTGTATCTTGTCCATGGCGAATCTTTTCTATGCCGCAAAATATTTGATGGCATCTTAGATGCATTGCTCCCCAAGAACCAGCGCAGCCTTGGGTATGACTTTCTGGATGGAGAGGATGCCCGGCTACCGGTGATGGTGCAGCGTTTGTCCACCTACTCCATGATGCAGGATCGTCTGGTGGTGGCGGCAAAAGATGTTCCCCTGTTCTCCACGGATCGTCAATCCGGTATTTTACCCACAGACCTTGATGCCCTGCAAGCCCTCATGGAAAAGGGACTTCCCCAGGGGCATTATCTATTGCTCACCACTCCCCAGGCGGACAGGCGTCGGACCCTGTTCAAGGCTTTCAGTAAATGCGGGTTGGTGGTGGACTGCACCGTGGCCAAAGGCAGCCGCAAGGCCGATAAAACAGAACAGGCCGCCTTGCTGCGCACCCTTATGGAAGAGGTCCTGGCACCGGTGCAAAAGGGCATTGATGGCCAGGCATTTACCCTGCTCACCGACCGGGTGGGGTTTGACCCCGCCACCCTGGTGGATAACCTGGAAAAATTGGTGGCCTTTATCGGCCCCCGACCGGGCATCACTGCCACAGATGTGCAGGCGGTGGTGGAACGTACCCGCAAGGATGCCATTTTTGAATTCACCAATGCCGTAGCTGACCGCAACGCACCCTCTGCGCTGTTTTACTTTCATTCACTTGCTGAGGATGGCGCCCATCCCCTGCAATTCTTAAAGGCTTTGGGCAATCAGATACGAAAAATCACCCGGGTCAAGGGGTTTGTGGAATCCTGCCGGACCCAAAAAACAATGGTATGGCATCCGGGCCAGAGTTATCAGCAGTTCACCCGCATTACCCTGCCCGCAGTGGTCAAAGCCGATGAGTTAAAGGTTAAAACCCTTGCAGACTGGGAAGATGAATTGCCCCCGGTGGATGAACCCCAGCCTTTGGCTAAGAAAAAAAAAGCCGCCGTCAAAAAAAAGAAACCCGCCTCAGATCTTACCATGGCACCCAATCCGAAAAATCCCTACCCGGTTTACCAGACCTTTTTAAAGTCGGATAATTTTACACAAAAGGAGCTAATCCATATTCTCATGGCCCTGGGGGATCTGGATTTTCGATTGAAATCCGCCACCGCTCACCCCCATGTTCTTCTGGAAAACCTTATTATCCAAATTTGTACTGGCTCCCCCCTCGGATTGACCCCTCCCCGATAAGATCCTGGAATCCGACATCAGCCCTTTCAGTTTACACCTGTTTCACAATGATCCTGTTCTTTGAGAATAATCACCCCCAAAAGGTGAATTTTGGCCAATATA